>CADAPR010000054.1:0-9511 GCA_902789785.1 uncultured Lachnospiraceae bacterium | reverse complement strand
GAGACGGGAGAGTAGTAAAGCACTTTATCTGTATCACATTCATATATCATTGCGCCATTAGCAGCACATATAAACATTCCAGGTACGATAATATCTAGTTTTGATGCGGTATCTAGGATACTGTGAATAGAACGTCCGGATGAAAGAACGATCACATGTCCCTTCATAGAAATATCATGAAGAGCGTTTTTAGTAAATTCGCTCACCTTAGAATCATCATTTAATAGAGTACCGTCCATATCGGTAAAAAGGATTTTTTTCATATTTAAAGCTTTACCTGTTAAACCTTTATCTTATGGAGATTACGTTTGTATCTAAGAAGCGTGTTAAGGACGGATTCCTGTACACATAAATGTCCATAACCGGTTCCAAGTTCAAGACCGGGTTTTGCAGCACCATGGAAATCAGATCCGCCGCTTATAAGCAGTTTGTATTTGTTTGCAAGCGTACGCATATCACGTTCATCGGCGTCACTGTATGTTGAATACTGAGCTTCTAAGGCTACAAGACCAGAATCTTTAAGCTCAGACACAAGTGCATCAAGCCTGTCTTTGCCAAAACCGTATAGAAGTGGATGAGCTAGAACAGGAATTCCGTCAGCAGACAGGATCAGTTTTATAGCATCCATTGGCGTTACTTTTTCACGAGGGATAAAGTATGGACAATGATCGCCAATATATCTCTCAAAAGCTTCTTTGGGAGACTTTACATATCCTTTATCACACATAAATCGTGCGTAATGAGCTCTGGTTATAACTGAATCTGTATAGGTAGCTCTTAATTCGTCATAATCAACAGGCATACCTGCTTCAGTAAGCTTGTTACACATTTTTCTGTTTCTGTTATCACGAGAATCAACGAACTCATTGAGTTTTTTACAAAAGTCATAGTTATGATGATCGATACAAAGCCCGACAATATGAACGTCCTGTCCCTGATATTCACTTGATAGTTCAACTCCAGGGACAACCATAACACCTTTTTTGAAGCCACGTGAAATAGCTTCATCAACACCTTCTGTTGTATCGTGATCAGTTAATGCAATAGCGCTAATACCGAGCTCTGCTGCGTGATCAACGAGTTGAGTGGGAGTCAGGCTTCCATCTGATTTGTCACTGTGTGTATGAAGATCGACTCTATTCATCAGTTATTATCATCCTCACGATTTGCAACGTAAACAGTACGTTTCCTTGCCATTTCATCATTAGCAAGATACTCATCATATGTTGTAATCTTATCGATTATAGAACCGTCAGGCATGATCTCAATGATCCTGTTAGCAGTTGTCTGAACAAACTGATGGTCACGGCATGAGAAGAGTGCTACGCCTTTGTATTTGATAAGACCATCATTTAGAGCTGTTATTGATTCCATATCAAGATGGTTTGTAGGCTCGTCAAGTATCAGGCAGTTTGCACCGCTTATCATCATCTTTGACAGCATACATCTAACCTTTTCGCCACCGGATAATACCTTTACTTTCTTAACACCGTCTTCTCCGGCAAAAAGCATTCTTCCTAGGAAGCCTCTTACATAAGTAACATCCTTGACAGGAGAATATCCTGTGAGCCAGTCAACTATTGTATAGTCATTATTGAACTCTGAACTGTTGTCCTTGGGGAAATATGCCTGTGAAGTTGTAACTCCCCATTTATATGTTCCCTCATCAGGCTCGATTTCTCCCATAAGTATCTGGAAAAGAGTAGTTTTAGCAAGTTCGTTACTTCCTACAAATGCTATCTTATCATCATGACCCATGATGAAAGAAACATTATCGAGAACTTTTTCGCCGTTTATTGTTTTTGATATACCTTCAACTGTAAGAACCTCATTGCCAATCTCACGATCTGGTCTGAAGTCAATATAAGGGTATTTTCTTGAAGAAGGCTTGATCTCATCGAGCTCGATCTTTTCGAGTGCACGCTTACGGCTTGTGGCCTGCTTAGATTTTGAAGCATTAGCTGAGAATCTTGAAATGAATTCCTGAAGTTCTTTTATCTTTTCTTCCTTTTTCTTGTTTGCTTCCTTCATCTGCTTAATGAGCAGCTGGCTTGACTCATACCAGAAGTCATAGTTACCAGCATAAAGCTGGATCTTTCCGTAATCAATATCAGCAGTATGAGTACATACCTTATTTAAAAAGTATCTGTCATGTGATACTACGATAACGGTGTTTTCGAAATTTATCAGAAATTCTTCGAGCCAAGCGATAGCATCAAGATCAAGGTGGTTTGTAGGCTCATCAAGAAGAAGAATATCAGGATTGCCAAAAAGAGCTTTTGCCAGCAAAACCTTTACTTTCTGATTACCGTCAAGATCACTCATAAGACAGTAGTGAAGATCAGTTTCAATACCAAGACCGTTTAGGAGCATAGCGGCGTTAGATTCTGCTTCCCATCCGTCCATCTCGGCAAACTCGGCTTCAAGCTCGCTGGCTCTTATCCCGTCTTCATCACTGAAATCTTCCTTTGCATATATAGCATCCTTTTCCTTCATAATCTCGTAAAGGCGTTTATTCCCAAGTATTACTGTATCCATTACTGGATATGAATCATACTTGAAATGATCCTGCTCAAGAACAGACATACGCTGGCCGGGAGTTATACTGATATCACCGTTTGTCGTTTCAAGCTCACCTGAAAGAATCTTTAAGAAGGTGGACTTTCCAGCGCCGTTTGCGCCTATCAGGCCATAACAATTGCCTTCCGTAAACTTGATATTTACATCTTCAAAAAGGGCTTTCTTGCCGAATCTGAGAGTTACATTATTTGCACTGATCATAAATTTTCTCCATTACTTATTTAAATACAAATTGACTTTTAACCTACAATATAATAAATAAAAGCATCAAAAAATGCAAGAAACACATCATCTTGTAGTAGAATTAAGACTTAAAAACATATATTTTGTATATTTTATTCAAAAATGCTTTCAAAATTTAAAAAATTTTGGTAAAATTCAGTAAATCATACATGGAATGTTGTGGGGCTCATTATTGTATCAGATTTTGGAGGTATCTTATGGATTTCGAACGTATCAGGCAGAACAAAATGGCGATAAAGCTATTCAATATTCAGATTTTTCTGATGATATTGCTTAATTTGATCGCTGCAATTCTTAAGAGAGAAAAATGGGTTAATTCAATTATTTTGTGTTTAATTCTAATCGTTGCGATAGTAGCGGTTAACGTTATCTCGAATTACAAAAGAGATGCTATAGCTATCAGATATGCTATGATGATCTCATTTTTTGTATTCTATCTAGGTGTTTCACTTACTTCGTCAATAAAAATGATATTTGTATGCGTCTTGCCGATGCTGGTTATGAATATTGTTTTTAATGATCCTAAATTTACTATAATTTTTACAGTCATAGCCGAATTAGTAAATATTTTTGCAATCATTTATAGAATGGGAATCGCAAAGGATGGATATGTTGAACCTGATTATGCCGTTGTACAGATATTATTTGTTGGTCTAACAGGACTTGTATGCTGCATGGCCACCAAGTTTGTTTCAGATATTAATGATGAAAAGATGAGTATCGTACATAGAGAAGAAGAAAGACAAAGGGGTAACTCTGAAACTCTTATGGATATCGGTCATACAATGTCTGACGGTGTTGAAGAAAGCGTTCTTAAGATGAATGCCTTAAAAGAATCCATCGAAGAAACACAGAAGAACATGGCTATGATCACCAGCGGTATAAATGATACTGCAAATTCCGTTCAGGATCAGCTTGAGATGACCGGAAACATACAGGAGCAGATCAGACTTGTTACAGATACATCAGATGCTATAAATGAAAGCGTAGAAAACTCTACAAGGATCATTGACGAGAGCATGACTATAATGAATGAAATGCTTAAGGATGTAGAAGCTTCTCAGATCGCCGGTGAAGATGTTAAGAATTCCCTCAATCAACTTCAGGCAAATACAAATTCTATGAAACAGATCGTTTCTATGATCTCTGATGTTGCTGATCAGACTTCACTTCTTGCATTAAATGCGTCTATTGAAGCTGCAAGAGCAGGAGAAGCCGGAAGAGGATTCGCAGTAGTTGCAGGAGAAGTAAACAGTCTTTCGGTTCAGACTCAGAGTGCAACTACAGATATTTCAAACCTGATCGACGAGATATCAGAACAGGTTGATTCTGTAGTTGAAAAGACCGGCGTACTTCTTGATAATAATGCACGTCAGAATGCGAATACTGAGACAACAAACGAAAAACTCATTCAGGTTCAAAAATGCAGTCATGATATTGACGGTAACTCTGATAAGCTGATCGATGCAGTAAGCATGCTTCAGAGTGCAAATGCAGAGATTGTAAACAATATCAGCAATGTATCAGCAGTATCCCAGGAAGTCGCTGCACAGGCGACAGCTACATATGAAGAAGCTGCAAAGAACCTTTTAGTTGTTGAAGATATGATGGAAATCGTTAACAGACTTAACGAATCTGCCGAGATTATCAATAATTTCTAAAGTTATGTCAAAAACAGTTCTATGCTACGGAGATTCAAATACATATGGATATATACCGGAAACCGGAATGCGTTATCCGAAAGAAATTCGATATCCGGGAAAGCTGCAATTGCTACTTGGTGATGATTATCTAGTTATAGAGGAAGGATGTAACGGACGTACAACTATCCATGATGATCCCGAGGATGGATGGAAGAATGGGCTGGATTATCTTAAGCCGTGTCTGAATTCTCATAAGCCGGTCGATATTGTTATACTTATGCTCGGAAGCAATGATCTGAAAGATACCTTCCATCTGAGCGCCGAAGAGATCGCTCATGGAGCCGGAGTACTTGTTGATGTTATCAAAGAGTTTACCGAGTTAAAACAAGGTTACATACCAAAGATTATATTGGTATCGCCGCCACAGATCGGTGAAGGTATGAAAAATTCCCCGTTTTATGATGCTTTCAGTTTGGATCCGATTGAAAGATCTAAGCAGTTTCCGAAATATTACAAGATGGTAGCTGAAAAGAAGGGATGTATATTCTTTGATGCTGCCGAGTATGTTTATCCTTCACAATTTGATTCGCTCCATCTTACACCAGAGGGGCATGAGAAACTTGCTCAAAAGTTCAAAGAAGTGATATTGAGTATTAAATGATTTATGAATAATCGCGATCAAATAAAGGTCGCGATTATTTTTTTGTGACAATTTATAAAAAAACAATAAAAAAGAATATTATTAGGTTGAAAAAAAACACATTTAAGCTAAAATATCTTGTTAGAGAAATAACAAAGGAGGCAATTATCATGAAGTTAGTTCCATTAGGCGACAGAGTCGTATTAAAGCAGTTAGTTGCAGAAGAAACAACAAAGTCCGGCATCGTATTGCCCGGTCAGAACAAGGAGAAGCCTCAGCAGGCAGAAGTTATAGCTGTTGGACCCGGCGGAGTTATTGACGGCAAAGAAGTTAAGATGGAAGTTAAGGTTGGCGACAACGTTATATATTCTAAATATGCCGGAACAGATGTGAAGCTTGACGATGAAGAGTACATCGTAGTTAAGCAGGCTGATATTCTGGCAATCATTGAATAATAAGAAGGAGATGAATTAACAATGGCAAAAGAGATTAAATACGGTGCTGAGGCACGTGCTGCTCTTGAGAGCGGTGTAAATCAGTTAGCTGATACAGTCAGAGTAACACTCGGACCTAAAGGAAGAAATGTAGTTTTGGATAAGAGCTTTGGTACACCTCTTATTACAAATGATGGTGTTACTATCGCAAAAGAGATAGAGCTCGAAGATGCATTTGAAAACATGGGCGCACAGCTTGTAAAAGAAGTTGCTACAAAGACAAACGATGTAGCAGGTGACGGTACAACAACAGCTACAGTTCTTGCTCAGGCTATGATTCATGAAGGAATCAAGAATATCGCTGCAGGCGCTAATCCGATAATACTTCGTAAAGGTATGAAAAAAGCTACAGATGCAGCAGTTGAAGCAATCGCTAAGATGAGTTCTAAAGTAAATGGTAAAGAGCACATTGCAAGAGTTGCTGCTATATCTGCCGGTGATGACGAAGTAGGACAGCTTGTTGCTGATGCTATGGAAAAAGTATCAAATGACGGTGTAATTACTATAGAAGAATCTAAGACAATGCAGACTGAGCTTGATCTTGTTGAAGGCATGCAGTTTGACAGAGGATATATTTCAGCTTACATGGTATCTGATACAGAAAAAATGGAAGCAGTTTTGGATAATCCTTATATTCTTATAACAGACAAGAAGATTTCCAATATACAGGAGATACTTCCGATCCTTGAGCAGATTGTACAGTCTGGTTCAAAACTTCTTATAATCGCTGAGGACGTTGAAGGTGAAGCTCTTACAACACTTATCGTTAACAAGCTTCGTGGTACATTCAATGTAGTTGCTGTTAAGGCTCCTGGATATGGTGACAGACGTAAGGCAATGCTTGAAGATATCGCTATACTTACTGGCGGTACAGTTATTTCAAGCGAAGTTGGCCTTGAACTTAAGGAAGCTACTATCGACATGCTAGGAAGAGCTAAGTCTGTAAAGGTAAATAAAGAGAACACAGTAATAGTTGAAGGTGCAGGCGATAAGGCTGCAATTAGCGGTAGAGTTGGACAGATCAAAAAGCAGATTGAAGAGACAACATCTGACTTTGACAGAGAAAAACTTCAAGAGAGACTTGCTAAACTTGCTGGCGGAGTTGCAGTTATCAGAGTCGGCGCTGCTACAGAGACAGAGATGAAGGAAGCAAAGCTTCGTCTTGAGGATGCTCTTGCTGCTACACGTGCTGCTGTAGAAGAAGGTATCATCGCAGGTGGTGGTTCAGCTTATATTCATGCTTCAAAGGATGTTGCAGCTCTTGCTGATACACTTGAGGGTGATGAAAAGACAGGTGCTAACATAGTTCTTAAGGCACTAGAGGCTCCTTTATTCCACATTGCAAATAATGCAGGTCTTGAAGGTGCTGTAATAGTTAATAAAGTTCGTGAGGAGAAGGCCGGTATCGGATTTGATGCCTTAAATGAACAGTATGTTGATATGGTATCTGCTGGTATCCTTGATCCTGCAAAGGTTTCAAGAAGTGCACTTCAGAATGCATGCTCAGTAGCATCAACACTCCTTACAACAGAATCTGTTGTAGCAAACATTAAGGAAGATGTTCCTCCTATGCCAGCAGGCGGTGGAATGGGCGGCATGATGTAAAACATCCAAACCAAGAAACAGAATAATATTTATGGAGCGGTTACGAACTTTTCGTTTCCGCTCTTTTTATTTGTTTGTTTATGGAATATAATGATTAGCATGAAAAGACTACTGGTTTATTTAAAAGACTATAAAATAGAATGTGTTCTAGCGCCTTTATTTAAAATGCTTGAAGCGTCATTCGAGCTTTTTGTTCCACTTGTTATCGCATATTTAATAGACAAGGGAATAGTAGCAGGGGATAAAAGTGTTATCATTAAAGCCTTTATATTACTTCTGGTATTAGGACTCATTGGTCTTACTGCGTCTGTGACTGCGCAGTTTTTTTCTGCGAAAGCAGCGGTTGGATTTGCGACAAAGCTAAGACATGCCTTGTTCGAAAAGCTGCTTAGTCTTGGATTTCCGGAAATTGATAAACTGGGAACTGGTGCGATGATCACTCGTATGACAAGTGATGTAAATCAGTTACAAAATGGTGTAAATATGTTCTTGCGCCTATTCTTAAGAAGCCCGTTTGTTGTATTTGGTGCAATGATAATGGCATTTACCATAGATTTTGACAGTGCAATGGTATTTCTTATAGTAATTATCGCACTCAGTATAGTTGTATTCGGACTTATGGCTATAAATGTTAAACAGGTCAAAAATGTTCAATCGAAGTTAGAGAGTGTTTTAATAGCAACACGTGAAAATCTCAAAGGTGTAAGGGTTATCAGAGCATTCTGCAAGGAAAGGGAAGAAAGCATAGAATTTGAAAATGATAATGATATGCTTACAAAAGCTTTGAACAAAGCAGGAAATATCTCAGCATTAATGAATCCGCTTACATATGTGATGATAAATGTGGCGATCATTACTCTGATCAAGATTGATGCAGTCAAAGTATCTCAAGGCAGTATGACGCAGGGTACAGTTGTAGCCCTATACAATTACATGTCCCAGATCTTAGTTGAACTTATTAAACTTGCAAATCTTATTGTACTGCTTAATAAAACGCTTGCATGTTCAAACAGAGTTTCTTCTGTATTTGATATAGTACCTTCTCAGACAGATGGTAACAAAGATGCTGAAAAATCAAACGAAGTAATAAGATTTGATCATGTCAGTCTAGAATATCCTGAAAGCGGTGAAGAAACATTAAGCAATATAAGCTTTGCTGTTAATAAAGGTGAAACCGTTGGTATAATAGGTGGTACAGGAAGCGGAAAGACTTCTCTTGTACACCTTATACCAAGGTTTTATGATGCAACTAAAGGAACAGTATATATTAACGGTCTTGATGTAAAAGAGTATTCATTTGAAAATATCAGAAAAAAAGTCGGCATAGTAATGCAGAAAGCTGTTCTGTTTAAAGGCACTATCAGATCAAATATGGAATGGGCTTCTAAGAGTGCTATAGAAGATGACTTCTTAAACGCTATAAGTGATGCTCAGGCAGTTGAGGTTGTCGAGCAAAAGGGAGGAATAGATGGTGAAGTAGAACCTGGTGGAAAGAATTTCTCAGGTGGACAAAGACAAAGGCTCTCTATAGCCAGAACACTGCTTTCGAAGCCGGAAATACTTATTCTGGATGACAGTTCATCAGCACTGGATTATCTTACAGATCTTAATCTGAGAAAAGCAATAAAGAATCTTGATTATAATCCAACTGTTCTCATAGTATCGCAAAGAAGTGCTTCTATCATGCATGCGGACAAAATAATAGTACTTGATGATGGTAACATGGTTGGCATCGGAAAGCATGAAGAACTGCTTAAAACATGTGAAGTATACAAAGAGATATATGAATCTCAGTATTCGGAGGAGGCAGGCTGATGAAAACGATAAAGCGTACCCTCCGATATATCAAAAAACAAATCTGGCTAATAATATTATCAATGATATTTGCAACCGGATCAGCATTGTCTGCTCTTATAATACCTATCATGATCGGACATGCAATCGATGTTCTTGCTCAGGTTGAAACAGGAGATAAAAGCTCTGCAACTGCCGGATTAGCTATTATTATGACATTATTGGCTAAAACAGTCGCAGCTGTGATTATATCAGCGGCCTGTCAGCAGATCATGAGCGTCATAAATAACAAGGTAACTTACCGTGTCGTCAAGGATATAAGGAATGAATCATTTGCAAAGATTCAAAAGCTTCCACTGAAATACCTTGATTCGAAACCGGCGGGTGAGATAGTCAGCAACATGATAAGCGATGTAGAACAGTTTGCTGACGGGATGCTCTTAGGATTTTCACAGTTTTTTACAGGTGTTATCACGATAATCGGAACACTTGTGCTGATGCTCAGTATTAAT
>CADAPR010000053.1:9936-11853 GCA_902789785.1 uncultured Lachnospiraceae bacterium | reverse complement strand
CGATGAAAGATCCCATGCTATGTGGTGTGCAAATATCATCAGATATCCTTTAAACAAAGATCATCTTGCCGAAGGATTAAAAGAAGCAGAAAAAAGATTCGGTGACAGACCTTTCGTTGTTGTTAATGATAAAGATAAAGCAGAAGGATTTTTTTCGTATTCTTTAAATAATGAAACGATGGAAGGCATGTTAAAGTTTGTTGTTGTAGATAAAGAAGTACGCGGTAAAGGTGTTGCACAGAATATGCTCAAGCTGGCTGCAGAATATGCTTTTAACGAAACAGGAGCCAATGCCCTGCAGTTAAATGTCTTTTATGAGAACACAAGAGCAAGGAAGTGCTATGAAAAAGCAGGATTTCTGGAAAGAAACATAACTTACGATGCTTTCAGATTTAAAGATGAATCCTGGGGCAGATGCAACATGATCATGTACAGATGATCAGTAAATCATGGTATTTCGTAAGCAGCAATTATGATATACTTTAAAAGTATGAAGAAAACGGCAAAAACCATTTTTTCAATAGTTATATCACTAATAATTCTTTTAAGTGTCCTTCCCTTTAAGGCGTATGCCGAAGAGGCTGATCTGGATGCTGTTATTGAAGAGCGCAAAAATATCCCGGTTGAGAGCAATATGATAACCGGTTGGCCTGTCGGACCAAAGACGGGAGCACAAAGTGCGATATTGATAGATGCAAATACAGGTATTGTCCTTTATTCAAAAAACATCCATGAAAAGCTATATCCGGCAAGTATCACCAAGATACTGACTGCTCTGATAGCCTATGAAAACTGTGATATGAATGACATGGTCACTTTTTCATATGATGCAGTTTCATCCATAGACTGGAGATATGATGCAAACATGGGTATCAATGCCGGAGACAGCATTCCCATGGAACAGGCTCTTTACGGAATGTTAGTAGGCTCTGCCAATGAAGCAGCTTATGCCATAGCCGAGCATGTATCTGGAAATATCGAGGACTTCGCAGTCCTTATGAATACAAAAGCCAGGGAACTGGGCTGTACTGATTCTCATTTTGTCACACCAAACGGTATCCATGATGAGGATCATTATACATCCGCTCATGATATGGCTCTTATCGCTAAAGCCTTTTTTGCAAACGATTTTTTAGCAAATATATCAAGAACACCATCGTATCAGGTACCGCAAACGGCTACGCAGCCAAACGATAACATGATCGTTTATGCAAAGAGCAAGCTTTTTCCGGGAAAGGAGTACGCTCTTACAGGACTAGTCGGAACAAAGACAGGTTATACCGATTCAGCAAGACAGACTCTCGTTACCTGTGCAGAAAATGATTCCTTAAGACTTATATGTGTAGTAATGAAAGAGGAAGCGCCTGGTCAGTATACAGATACCATAGATCTTTTCAACTATGGATTCAGCAATTTTACATGTTATACAGTCGCTGACAAGGATTCGAGATATACTATATCCACATCCAATCTTTTTGATACGCAAAAGGATATATTCGGAAGCAGCAAACCAATACTGGATATCAATTCCCAGGACTATATCATACTTCCTGTCGGAGTTGTAAGGATAATGAGATCGCTCGCATAAACTATTATTATTCCGGTACTTTTGTGGGAAGCGCATCAGTTATGCCGATCGCCATACTAAAAAACACGCACGGGTTTGAAGACAGCAGCCAGGATGATACAAAAGATAAACAGGATGATGATGACGGATATGTTTTTGTTGATATAACCCGGATACTTGTACGTGTTTTAGGTATCAGCGCTTTACTGACAATTTTCTTTATCCTTGTTTCGCTGTTTAAAGGAAGACATAAGAGAAAAAAGACTAACACGAACAAGAAGTTTAACTATAAGAATAAAAACCTTAAATGGAAGCATTTTAAATAAATGCTTCTGTTAATAATGTATAAA
>CADAPR010000053.1:0-9918 GCA_902789785.1 uncultured Lachnospiraceae bacterium | reverse complement strand
GTCAAGCTCAATGAAGACAGAGAGATGATAAGCGAGTTTTCTGAACTCATCAAACCTCAGATCTACCACGAGATGCACAATATAACACGGAAGATCATCCACATTCAGATGGAAGAGCTCGAAAAGGGAAAGCCTTTTGAAGAGGTAATGCCTGCTTTCCTTGAATGGTGCGGAGAGGATTCCTTATTCTGTACCTGGGGAGGACTGGATCTTTTAGAGCTGCAGCGCAACATGACTTACTACGGCATGAAGCCTCTTTCTGACAGACCGATCAAGTTTTACGATATTCAGAAGCTGTTCAGTCTGGCTTATGAGGACGGAAAGAGCAGAAGGACCCTGGAATACGCTATAGACCTTCTTGATATAAAGAAGGATATACCTTTCCACAGAGCTTTTTCTGATGCTTACTATACTGCCAAGGTATTTGACAAGATAGAGGATCCCGACGTACTGGAGAGATTTTCATTTGATATATATACTCCGCCGGATTCCAGGGACAAGGAGATAGAGATAGTCTTTTCTGACTATGCAAAGTTTATCACTCAGACATTTGATGAGAAGAAAAATCTTTTAGACAGCAGATATATAAATCAGCCGCTTTGCTATCTTTGCAAAAAGAGACTTGCAAGACGCACCAAATGGTTCTCGCCTAACGGGAAGCATTACTATTCAGTAGGATACTGCTTCCGTCACGGCTATATGAAGAGCAAGATCAGGATAAAAAAAGCCGAGAACGGAAAGACATTTGCGGTAATAACTCATAAGCTCATAAGCAGGGAAGACAAGAAGCTGCTTATCGAATGGCGTGATGAGATGATAAAGAAAAAGCATAATGCAATGAAACAACCCCAATAACGGGGTTGTTTTTTGTTACTTGTTTCGCTTTAAATAATTGCAAAAAAGGTGTAAAATATAGGCGATTTTGATAATGATAAGATAGGGAAATAATGGGACTTTGCAATGAGACTTAAACATGTCAAGGGTGCAGAAGAATATATCGCAGGCAGTGATCAGGTAGTACAGGACTACAAAGATCATAAAGGTGAATGGAATAAGTTTTTTAATAATTCAAACCGTATACATATTGAGATAGGAATGGGAAAAGGACAGTTTTTGATGGAAATGGCCGCCATTCATCCCGATATCAACTATATAGGAATAGAAAGATACTCAAGCGTTCTTATCAGGGCTGTTCAGAAAAAAGAGGAAATGGATCTTAAGAATCTGGCTTTTATTCTGATGGATGCAACCGAGATATGCGAAGTCTTTAGCGAACAGGAAGTAGACAGGATATATCTGAATTTCTCTGATCCCTGGCCGAAGGACAGACATGCAAAGAGACGTCTTCCGTCAAGACAGTTTTTAGAGAGATTTTCTCATATCTTAAAGGATGACGGTCAGATAGAATTCAAGACGGACAACAAAGATCTGTTTGCTTTTGCGCTTGAAGAGATTACTCCCGGAGGTTTTGAACTGATCGAAGTAACTCATGACCTTCATAACGATGAAAAGATGAATATTGGCAATATCATGACAGAGTATGAAGCAAAGTTTTCAGCTCTTGGCAACCCAATCTGCAAATATATTATCAGGAAAGCAAAGAAATAATCATGTTTTTGGCACTTTTTGTACTATGGATTATCTTTAACGGCAATTTCACACTTGAGATAGCTCTTTTTGGCATTGTGATCGCTTCCTTTGTCTATTTCTTTGCATGCAAATGCTTGGATTACTCATTTAAAAAGGACATCCTTCTTGTCAAGAGAATAGGATATTTCCTTGAATATGTAGGAGTTCTTATAGTAGAGATCATAAAGGCAAATGTCGCTACCATAAAGTTAGTCGTATCCGGCAGATATGATATCGATCCCGTACTCGTTACATTTAATGTGCATTTTAAGACCGAGATCGCCAGAGTCTTATTTGCCAATTCAATCACTCTGACTCCGGGGACCATCACGGCCGATGTTACGGGTGATACATTTACGGTTCATGCACTCGATGAGTCATTCATAGACGGGATAGATAAGGGAAAGATAGTTGATATTCTCCACAGAATGGAGGAAGTAAATGGATAAGTTTTTGATCGCAGTTGTTATGATCCTAAGCATTCTGCTGTTTTTATGTCTGGTCAGAGCAATAATAGGACCCAAGATCGCTGACAGAATAGTCAGTGTAAATATGATGGGTACCATTACGATAGTTATAATAGCTGTACTTACCGTGCTTTTGGATGAAGGATATCTGGCCGATATCTGTATCATATATGCGATGATCAGTTTTTTGGCGGTCGTCGTTCTTACCATGATCTATATGGGTATATATAACAAGCGCAAAGAAGAAGGAGAGAAGTGATATGGGTTTTATTGAATTTATCAGATACTTTTTTGCGATAGCGCTTATAAGCAGCGGAATGATCCTGTTTATTATCGAGATATACGGGGTTTTCAGATTTTCATTTGTTTTGAACAGGATGCATGCTGCAGCCATAGGAGATACACTTGCTTTAACTCTGTGTCTTGGCGGACTTATGCTTCTTACGGGATTTTCATATACAACGGCAAAATTTCTGCTCGTTGTCTTTTTCCTGTGGATATCATCTCCGGCATCATCTCATCTGATAGCCAAATTTGAAGTGACTACAAACGAAAACGTGACTAAGCATTTAAGAAAAGAGGAGATCAAAGAATGAGCACGATCACATATATTCTTATGTTTGCTCTGATAGCATGTGCGATCTCGGTAAGCTTTTCAAAGAATCTGCTCAATTCCATACTCATTTACATGGGCTTTAGCCTGATCATGTCAGTAATCTGGATCATATTGGAATCGCCCGATCTTGCCATAACCGAGGCAGCGGTCGGAGCCGGTATAACCAGTTTGCTCTTCTTTATAACCTTAAAGAATATCCGTGCCATGAAAGGAGATGAAGAGAATGAGTAAACTCAGATTTTCCAAGAGAGACACTAAGGATTTCAGTTTAAAAGAATGGATGGACGGGACCGATGATCCGATGGTGACCGGTGATATCGGTATGAAGCCGCAGCGAATCCAGAAAGATGATTTCCAGACAGTCATGAAGCATATGCGTGACTATGAAGAGGTGGAGAGACATCTTTATGACAGTGACAAAAACACTGGTGTCAGGATATTCAACAAGCTCTACAGGATATCCAGTATCATTTTCACCATGCTTTTGATAGGTGTTCTGCTCTATGTTGTAAGCTATCTTCCTCCGGTTGGAAATGCATCCAATCCCGATAATAACGTTGTTGCTCAAAGATATATAGAAAACGGCCTTGAGGAAACGGGAGCGGTAAATATCGTTTCGGGAATGATACTTACATACAGGGCTTTCGATACATTCGGTGAAACCAATGTACTCTTCATTGCAACATGCTGTGTCATGATCATGCTCATGTTAGAAGAAAAGGCACTAAAGGAGCAGGAAGAGACAGAACAGAATCATAAGTTTGAACCGCAGAACGATCAGATCTTAATATTTGCAGCAAGGGTTCTATGTCCTGTCATACTTGTATTCGGTATCTATATCATATTAAACGGTCATATATCACCCGGCGGAGGCTTTTCAGGCGGAGCGATCCTTGGCGCCGGCATGTGTCTTTATGCCAATGCCATGGGATTTTCAAGGATCGGAAAGTGGTTTAATGAAAACGTATATAAGATCGCCAAGATATCAGCCCTGTGTATGTATGGACTGATAGGATCTTATTTCTACATAACCGGCGCCAACGGCATAGAAAATCATATCCCGCTTGGAATTCCCGGTCATATACTTAGCAGCGGTATCATCCTGCCCATAAATATCGCGGTAGGTATAGAGGTTGCTTGTACCATGTATGCATTTTATGCATTGTTTAGAAGAGGAGGCTTATAAGATGGGACCTAATCTGCTTGCCAATTACGGTGAAGCCGTATCCATGATTCTTTTCTGTATAGGCTTCGCGAATCTTCTTCTGCAGAAGAATCTTATAAAAAAGATCATAGGGTTAAATATCATGGACAGCGGAACATATCTCTTTTTGGCAGAAAAAGGATATATTGAGGGAAGAGTTGCTCCGATCATTGTTAACGGCGTACAGGATGTAAGTGCTTATATCAACCCCATACCCAGCGGACTTGTGCTCACGGGTATCGTTGTCAGCGTTTCAGTAACGGCACTCATGCTTTCGTTAACGGTAAGGCTTTACAGAAGATACCACACTCTCAATCTGGATGAGATATCTATGAGACTTAAGAAGGAGGGACTGTGATGGATATAGTTTGTAACTTCCCTGCAGTCTCCATATTGTTATGTCTTTTCGGCGGTATCATCAGCTCAGGATTAAAGCAGGTGGCGGCAAGGATCATCAATGCTGTTCTGATCCTTACTGTCATAGTACTCAGTGCTACAACCTTTGTGTATACACTGGCGACAGGCAGCTCGTTTGTCTATGTGATGGGAAGATTCCCGGCACCCTGGGGAAATGAGATCAGGGCCGGAATGCTTGAGACCTTCATGGCTACATTTTTCGGCATTATCATGCTGCTTTCGCTTCTTGGAGGTGAAAAGAAGCTGCATGATGAGGTTGAAGAAGACAAGATATTTCTCTACTATGTGTTAAATGATCTGCTCTTAAGCTCGCTTCTTGCGCTGGTATATACAAACGATCTGTTCACTGCATATGTATTCATAGAGATCAATACTATAGCTGCATGCGGTCTCATAATGATAAGACAGAACGGAAGGACCATAGAAGCTGCCGTAAGATACATGATCATGAGCCTTTTGGGATCAGGTATGATCCTTCTCAGCATATGTCTTCTCTATGATATAACTGGTCATCTTCTGATGAGCAATATCAAGGAGACAATAGTATCAATATCTCACTACGATACATATTACATTCCTCTGACTGTGGCTATTGCACTTATCTGTGTAGGTCTTGCGATCAAGAGTGCATTGTATCCGTTCCATGCATGGCTTCCGGATGCATACGGATATTCTACGGTAAGCTCGGCTGCAATACTTTCAAGTCTTGTATCAAAGGGATATATCTTTTTACTGATAAAGATATTTTATCGTGTTATAGGAATTGAGATCATAAGAGACAGCAAGGTTATCAATATCCTGTTCATATTCGGTCTGGCGGGAATGATCTTCGGTTCTCTGTCAGCTATGAAGGAAGGCGATATCAGACGTATGATCGCTTTTTCATCGGTTGCGCAGATCGGATATATCTACATGGGATTCGGTTTAGGAACTCAGGTAGGCATGATAGCCAGCATTTTCCATATACTGACTCATGCTGCAACAAAATCGCTGCTATTTATTTCTGCTATAGGTCTTACGGAAGTTTCCGGAGGCAGCAGGCATTTTAATGAAGCAACGGGCAGCGGCTACAGAAACAAGATAGCCGGTATCGGATTTACTGTCGGATCGCTCTCAATGGTCGGCCTTCCGGCGTTTGCAGGTTTCATTTCAAAGATCCTGTTTGCCCAGGCGGCATTGAAGAATCCCCATAAGATGCTTCCGGTACTGATAGTACTGGGTATCAGTACCATATTAAACGCTATATATTTCCTTAAGACCGTGATCCGTATATATACACCGGTTGATACATCGTTATATAAACCTCTGACCATAAAGAAACAGAAGCTTTACAGTTGTGTAATAGCTATGTTCATCATGATCAATTTCTTCTTAGGACTTATGAGTACAAGGGTTATCGACTGGATAACCATGGGTCTTGAGATGTTTTCTTAATAAAGATTTAGGAGTTTTTACATGGATGGCAGTGCATATGTCCTCTTCAACTTAACAGACAGACTTCCCATTATGTTCAGATGTGACTCTATATCTGTGATCTTTGCTTCTATTACGCTGATCATATGGGTATTGTGTGCATATTATTCCATCGGCTATTTCAAGAAGGAAAAGAAGACGATACGATACGGTTTCTTTTATCTGATGACGCTGATCGTTTTGCTGTGTCTTGATATGGCCGCAAATCTGGTAACGTTTTACATGTTTTACGAGCTGATGACTATCATGTCTGTTCCTCTCGTATTTCATGACGGAACCAAAGAAGCGATAACCGCATCGCTTAAGTATCTGTTCTATTCACTGTGCGGCGCATATATGGTCCTGTTCGGAATATATTTTGTATACTGCAACGCAAAAACAATAGAGTTTTGTGCGGCAGGAGTACTTGAAGGAAATGTTACACCTGAAAACCGGACAATACTGCTTCTTGCTGTCTTTCTCATGATCCTTGGCTTTTCTGTCAAGGGCGGCATGCTCCCGATGCATTCTTGGCTTACCAGTGCTCATCCGGTTGCTCCCGCTCCCGCAAGTGCGTTTCTTTCGGGAATAATAGTCAAGAGCGGAATCCTGGGAATAATCAGGACTGTATACTATATAGCCGGTCCAAACATGATCCGCAACACCTATGTGCAGTATGCTGTACTGGGACTCAGCATCATCACTGTATTTTTAGGTTCGATGTTGGCTTACAGAGACAGACTCCTAAAGAGGAGACTGGCTTATTCAACTGTCAGTCAGGCTTCATATATCATTTTCGGACTTTTAGTCATGCATCCGCTTGCCTTTGTAGGTGCGATATGTCACGTAGTCTTTCATGCTATCATAAAGTGCGGACTGTTTTTGTATTCCGGCATAGTGATACATGAAACAGGAAAGAAGTATACGGATGAACTGACAGGTATGGGAAAAAGGATGCCGCTTGTTTTATGGAGCTTTACATTTTTAAGTCTTTCGCTGATAGGAATCCCGCCTGCAGCAGGCTTTGTAAGCAAATGGAATCTGTGTATCGGCGCATTAAATGAAGATATCGGAGCATATTCGTACCTTGGACCTGCAGTTTTACTGATAAGTGCTTTACTTACGGCAGGGTATCTGCTGCCAATAACGATAAAAGGATTTCTGCCGGGAAAGGATTTTGACGGCGAGAAAGAAAAGATAAAAGTAAATCCATGGATGAGCATACCTCTTGTTATTCTGGCTGTCTTAAGTATAGTTTTAGGTCTGTTCCCGTCGATTCTGACACAGTATCTGAACCAGCTTGCTCTAACGCTGATGTAGAAGGAAGAGAAAATGGCAAAATATTTACCGGGCATAGTAGTTTTACTGCCCATCATAGGCGGTCTGATTATACCGCTTATAAAGGATAATCACAGAAAAATAAGGTGTTTTTATATAGAGAGCCTTGTATTAGTCAACACGATTCTTGTCTTTATGGCGTTGATGAACAATACCGTCGAAGCACTCGAAGTCATCAGATTCACAGGCGATCTGTCGATCTCTTTCAGGATTGACGGAGTATCCGTTGTTTTTGCGGCGCTCATTGCCTTTCTGTGGCCTCTTGCCACACTGTATTCATTTGAATATATGACAAAGGAAAAGCATGAGGGTATATTCTTCATGTTCTATACCATGACATACGGAGTAACGCTCGGGATCGCAATGGCAGAGGACTTTATCACGATGTACTGCTTCTATGAGATGCTGACTTTAGTGACCGTGCCTTTAGTCATTCATACTCTTACCAGAGAGGCAATACTTGCCGCGCGAAAATATCTGTACTATTCACTGGGCGGTGCTGCTTTTGCATTTATAGGAATGATATTCATCATAACCTACAGCACTACCAACAGATTTACATACGGCGGAGTACTTGATATGGCAAAGGTTGGAGACAAGTCATCGATCCTTCTGCTCATATATGTGCTCACATTTATGGGATTTTCCGTTAAAGCGGCAATGTTTCCGTTCTGCGGATGGCTTCCTCAGGCGGGTGTCGCACCTACGCCTGTTACGGCTCTTTTGCATGCCGTTGCTGTCGTTAAATCGGGTGCATTTGCTATAATCAGGATCACATATTTCAGCTTTGGCGCTGATTTTGTACGCGGGACATGGGCTCAGACTGTTGTCATGAGCTTTACGATATTTACGATAGTCTATGGCTGCAGCAAAGCTCTTAAGGAGACTCATCTTAAGAGAAGGCTGGCTTATTCGACGATAAGCAATCTTTCCTATATACTGTTCGGCGCGGCATTGATGACTCCGCTTGGGCTTGTCGGTGCTCTCTCTCATCTTGTGTTCCATGCCATGATGAAGATAAGTTCATTCTTCTGTGCCGGTGCGATCATGCATCAGACAGAAAAGCATTATATCCATGAACTTGACGGTCTGGGCAGAAGAATGCCGGTTACATTTTGCATATTTACCGTATCTTCGCTTGCTCTTATGGGTGTTCCGTCACTTGCGGGATTTATCAGTAAATGGAATCTTGCGACTGCAGCGGTTGAAAGTGGGACTAAGCTGGCATATATAGGTATCGGTGCACTTCTTATATCAGCACTGCTTACAGCTATATATATGATGAGCATAGTCATGAGAGCATTTGAACCCGGAAATGATTTTAATGATGAACGTATCAAGGAGTACAAAGATCCGAATATCCTTATGCTGCTACCTCTTGTGATATTTACGATAATGATAGTTGTGTTTGGTCTTCACAGCCAGCCGTTTGTTGATTATTTCATGCAGATAGCAGGTCTGTAAGGGGAATGATATATGAACACATATGATTTTATAATTTCAAATATTTGCGATTTCGGCCTGAGTTTCAGATTGGACGGCTTCAGGCTTCTTTATGTATGCATCACCACATTCATGTGGCTTATGAGCATGTCTTTTTCACATGAATATATGGCTCATTACAGCAATAAGATGAGATACTATGTTTTTTCTGTGCTTACCTATGTGGCAACTGCAGGTGTATTTTTATCTGCAGATCTGATAACGACATTTGTTTTCTTTGAGATAATGTCATTCACATCCTATGTTTGGGTTGTTCAGGATGAGAGAAAAGAATCGTTAAGAGCAGGCGAGACATATCTTGCCATAGCAGTAATGGGTGGTCTTGTCATGCTGATGGGACTTTTGATGCTGTATAACCTGACAGGTACATTAAAGATCGATATGCTTCATGATGCTGTAAAGCCGTATCTTAACACAAAAGAACTGTATATTACGGGATGCCTTATCCTTTTCGGATTCGGTGCAAAAGCCGGCGCGTTTCCGCTCCATATCTGGCTGCCGAAAGCTCACCCGGTCGCTCCTGCACCTGCAAGTGCGCTGCTTTCCGGCGTGCTTACCAAGGCTGGTATATACGGCATACTGATCATAAGCTGTGAGATATTTGCAGGTGATGCAAAATGGGGAACTCTCATACTGCTCATCGGTGTGATAACGATGTTTCTTGGTGCACTTCTTGCACTTTTCTCTGTGGATCTTAAAAGAACTCTTGCATGTTCTTCTGTATCCCAGATCGGATTTATCCTAGTCGGAATAGGAATGTCAGACCTTTTAGTAAAGGAAAACATGCTCGCTGCAAGAGGAACACTGTTGCATATGGTAAATCACAGCATGATCAAGCTGTGTCTGTTCATGGCAGCAGGTGTTGTCTACATGAACCTGCATGCACTGGATCTTAATGATATAAGAGGTTTTGGACGAAAGAAACCTCTTCTTAATGCGATCTTTTTAATGGGAGCACTCGGTATAGGAGGCATTCCGCTGTGGAACGGATATATAAGCAAGACTCTGCTTCACGAAGCGATCGTAGAGTATACACATGCATTAAATGAAGGACATATTGAAGTATTCATGCTTTCAGTTACTGCAATGAAGGCAATAGAGTGGATATTTATCATAAGCGGAGGTCTTACGGTATGCTACATGACAAAGCTCTATATAGCCATTTTTGTTGAAAAGAATGCTTCAGACAAGAAACAGAAAGAGTTTGATGAGAATACAAAATACATGAATCCGTTATCAAAGACTGCACTGACATTAAGTGCAGTATATATGCCTCTATCTGGAATGCTGCC
>CADAPR010000052.1:11110-14870 GCA_902789785.1 uncultured Lachnospiraceae bacterium | reverse complement strand
GTCGTTCCTGACTTTAAGAATGCCCTTGGCATGGAAACAAAGTTCTATTTCTTTATCGCTATAAAATCCTTCGTTATCTTTTTAGCATGGATAATGAGCTTCATCGCGATAAGAAACCTTCCCCTGTCCATGTACGGGGTTTTGGATCTTTCAAGAGTTCTGTTCTCAACTCTTCTGGGTGTATGCATCCTTAACGAGCATATGGGTACTTTGCAGACATTCGGGCTTATCCTTGTCTGTGCCGGGCTTATGCTCTTAAAATTCAAGCCAAAAAGCGATGCAGACAGTAATGGGCAGTATCCAAAGAATATTCAAAAGATAGAAAAGAAGTATTCAGCCGCAATAATAATCGTGGCTCTTATTTCATGCATGCTCAATTCCGTTTCGGGACTTTTGGACAAGATACTGACAAGATATATCACTTCCAGCCAGCTGCAGTTCTGGTACATGTTCTTTTTAAGTCTGTTCTATTTGATATACGCCGGCTGCATGAGAGAAAAGATAAGCTTAAAGAGAGCTGTTAAGAACAAGTGGATATGGCTGTTATCTATCATGTTTGTGATCGCTGACCGCGCTCTTTTTATCGCAAACGCTGATCCGGAAAGCAGAGTCACCGTAATGACACTTATAAAACAAGCCGGCTCAGTAGTGACCATACTTGCCGGCAAGTTCGTATTCAAGGAAAAGAATATATCCCATAAGCTTATCTGCGCTGCGATCATTATCGCAGGGATAATGCTCGGTGTTTTATGACAGACGATGAAGGACACTGTCATCTATATCGCTTACGCGTCCAAACCCCGTAGAACCCATTAAATATCTTAATTGATCTCCTACTTTTTTAATATATCCTTTAACACCGCTTACCCCGTCCTTTTCAAGATATGGAAGCATCGATCTGCCCACAGCCGCTGCATCTGCGCCCAGCGCGATGGCTTTGAATACATCAGCACCCGTTTCGATCGAACAGTCGACGATTATCTTTACGTCTCTTCCCTTAAGGGCTTCTTTTATCCTAGGCAGGATATACATAGGAGGAACGGCATAAGGCACTCTTGCGTGATGATGGCTTACGATGATCGCCTTTGCTCCGATATCGGCGCACTTAACAGCATCGGATACGCTTAAGACTCCTTTAACAATAAACGGAAGATCTGTAAGCTCAACATATGAACGCAGCATATCAAGAGTCTGCGCTGTCATATCCTCGCCCACTACCACATCATATCCGGTTTCACCAAAGATATGGTCTATATCCATTCCTATTCCGAATGCACCCGCTTCCTTGGCAAACAGCATCTGATCTATGACCTTTTCATGATCCGCATAAGGCTTTACTATGCGTACTGTCTTATCGTTAAGATCAGCTATCTTCTTAAACTGATCATTCTCCATCATCCCGCAGAAATTTAAGATGTTGCATTCCTTTGCCGCGATCGAGTATTCCTCCAAACCGTTATAGGTTCTGTCATTATAATTCCCAAGATGTGAAAATGCAGGTGTCATCACGGGGGAATCGAGCTTTTGCCCTAAAAACTCGATCGATATGTCAGCTTTTTTAGAATCTATGTATCTTGGCTCGATCAGTATCGAATCCATATATTTTTTTGTGATTATATTCGCATCAGAGAGTCTTGTATAATCCATTGAGTAGATGCTCGAGTATCATCGGCATGTCCTCATTGATCTCATTCATCTTTTGAACATAGTATCTTATAGGAAATTCTCCGCATCCCGGAGCGCATTCCCTGAGCATTGTCGTATATTCGTCGCAAAGATGTATATCCTTTATGTGGCAGCTCTTGATCCGATCACCCAGTAGCTCTTTGCATTCATCGACAAGCTCTTTGGGATTAAAGTATCTGTCTATGGAATTTATCATATTTATGACATCCATATGCACTGCAAAACGATCTCTTTCCACTTCATTCAAAAGCTTAAGATAATCTTTTGGTCCTGTCGGTATCATCCAGGGCATGGGCTCCAGTGCAAAATAGGTATTCTTTACATCTGCCATGTCAATGATCTCTCTGACCATCCTTATGATCTCTTCTCTGGCCTGTTTTGAGAAGTTCTCCTTGTAGGCGCCATCCCATCTTTTGCCGAATGCTCCGGCGACGTTGACACAGCATTTTGCGCCGATAAAGTCAGCCATCCTAAGCTGCTCAACACAGTTATTTTTTCTTCCTGCTCACTGCTGTCAACAGGAAAGACAACGCTTGAACATCCGATCTTAATCTGGTTTTTTGCCCAGTTAATAGCAGTATCATGTCCAAGCGGCGAAGAAGTACCCAGTCTCATATGTAACCTCGCTCATTTCACTACTATGCTACATTTGATTATACTCCCCGTTTTTCTCTTATATGTATTCATTAATACGCTATTTTAATGTCAATTCTATACTTATCCTTTTGTAAGCTATCTCTATCAGTACTATGTTAAGGATAAGAAATACCAGAAGATATACAGGCATTATCGCGATACCGATCCTTTGCTGCAAAAGACCGAATGCCAAAGGCATGAAGGTGCTTCCCGTATATGCACATGCCATCTGCAGGCCTATCACTGCCGCAGAGTATCTCTTGCCAAAGTTTTTAGGCGCCATATGCTGGATAGCAGGATATATCGGTCCCATGCCTGTCCCTATGATAACAAAGCCTGCAGCTGCGATCATATAGCGGGTGCTCGGAATCAATACCATCAGGATGCCGATAAGTTCTACCGCTATGCCAAGTCTTATCATAACTCTGTCGCCGAGTCGGTCTGATATAAAACCTGAAACAAGCCTGCCAAGCATGAGTCCGCCAAAGATCAGAGCTCCGAATGATGCGATCAGCTCATCTGTAAGGCCTGTTCTTGTACCGGCAAAGTAGCTCGGAGTCCATAAAAAGCAGGTCGCCTCACCTGATGCATATGCAAAAAACGAGATAAGCGTAAGTATGACTCCGTTAACCTTAAGAGTCTGACTTATACCCGCACTGTCTCCTGTCTTATCTTCACCTGCTCTGTCTTCATTCTTTTTCCATAACGGGATGGAGATGATGACTATAAGGAGTATCCCCGTCTGGACAAGCGCAGTCCAGCTGTATCCCTCATTCCATCTTGCTCTGTTCAGTGCAAGCGCCATTATATAAGGACTTATCATTGCTCCTACTCCGTAGAAGCAGTGCAAAAAATTCATGGCGCTGCCCGAATAATGATTTGCGACATAATGATTTATTGACGCATCTATCGCACCGGCTCCGAGGCCGTATGGGATCGCGATGACAAGCAGCATGAAATATTCCTTTGAATTAGAAAAGCCAAACAGACCTACTATGGTCAAGAAGATGGAAACGATCACTATCCATTTCGTTTGAAATCTCTTTATGAGCCCGGGGCTTAAAAGAGCGGATATGATAGTCATAAATGAAATGGTCATCGAGATATAACCGGCATAGGAAGACGGTACGTCAAATGCCGTCTGCATCTTCGGCCATCCGGAACCCAACAGCGAATCCGGAAGGCCTAAACTTATGAATATCAGATATATCACGGCTAACAGCAATGATCCCATAGTTTCCTCCGTTTTATCATGAACATTTTGATTGTATCATATATAACAACAAAAGCGCACCCTTGCGGGTACGCTTAATGCCAAATGTTGCAATTATTAAATCCTGTTATAATTAATCAGGCATCCTTTAAGAATGATCTGTCTCTCTTCATCAGTAAGATCTCCGAGTGTCAGTTCAAATTCCTTAAGGTCGCTGCCCTTTAC
>CADAPR010000052.1:0-11044 GCA_902789785.1 uncultured Lachnospiraceae bacterium | reverse complement strand
ATAATGAACGGAAGCATTCCCCAGTTGATAAGATTTGAGCGGTAACGCTTTGTAGCATATTCGTTCGCTATGTTTGCCCATCCTCCAAGAACCTTCTGGCAGCTTGCAGCCTGTTCTCTTGCAGAACCGTCTCCGGGCTTGACTGCAAATATCGTTGATCCGTATCCTATACCACCTGTTATCGCATCAGGATATTTACTTGTGATGACATCCATCACAGCCTTAAGATCTTCTTTTGCCGCAAATACATCCTCGCCTGCCATGAGTGCATTCTGAACTTTCTGCATCTCTTTTGCACGGCCTACATACTCGGGATCCTTTCTTGAAAGAGTAAACTCTGCAAGACCCAGAGGATTTGAACGGTATGAAGATGTCTCTCCCGAAGGAATGAGTTCATCCGTTGTTGTAACGGGATCATGGATCTCGCTGACAACTCTTAAAACAAGATTGTTTGGAAGCTCGCACATCTTCGGCCAGTCCTTGATATTGGGACCGAACTTGATCTCTACGCTTGGATCGGCAACACCCTTGCTGTCAAATACTCTGTTCTTGTATATATTGCTGTCAAAGTGATACTTGTACTCTCCGATACGTCCTTCCATCTCGGTCGCAGGTGTAAGATAGCCCTTGTTGGCTGCCGTAGCCGCAATGGATCTTGCATCCATTAAGGCAACGGAAGCAATCTGGCCGTTTTGTACCTTTGAACCTTCACGGTTAGGGAAGTTACGTGTACTGTGTCTTATAGAGAACGCATTGTTTGCGGGTGTATCGCCTGCACCAAAGCACGGTCCGCAGAATGCCGTCTTTAATATCGCCCCTGTCTCAAGAAGAGTTGCTGCGCATCCGTTCTTCATAAGCTCCATATAGATAGGAGTTGAAGCAGGGTAGACATTTAATGTGAATTCATCGCTTCCAATGTAGTTTCCTTTAAGGATATCCGCTGCTGCACAGATGTTTTCGAAACCGCCGCCTGCGCATCCGGCTATTACACCCTGGTCAACATACAGCTTGCCGTTTCTTATCTTGTCCTTAAGAGAGAATGCAACCTTGTCGCCAAAGCTTACCTTTGCTCTCTCTTCAACTTCATGAAGCACGTCTGAAAGGTTTGCATTTACATCATCGATGGTATATGCATTTGACGGATGGAAAGGCATGGCTATCATAGGCTTTACCTTGTCAAGCTCGATAGTGATCATTCCGTCATAGTATGCCACCTCGCCGGGATCAAGCTCCTTAAAGTCTTCACTTCTTTCATGGATATCGTAGAAGTCCTTTATCTTTTCATCAGTCTTCCATATAGATGACAGACAGGTTGTCTCTGTCGTCATTACATCCACTCCTATACGGAAGTCAGCACTTAAGTTCTCAACACCGGGTCCTACAAACTCAAGCACCTTGTTCTTTACATATCCGTTTGCAAATACGGCTCCTATGAGCGCGATAGCCACGTCCTGAGGACCTACGCCCTTTGCAGGCTTTCCTGTCATGTAGATACCGATGACTCCGGGTCTGTCTATATCATAGGTCTGATTCAAAAGCTGCTTTACAAGCTCAGGACCGCCTTCTCCCATAGCCATGGTCCCCAGCGCACCGTAACGCGTATGTGAATCAGAGCCCAGTATCATCCTGCCGCCGCCTGCGAGCATCTCTCTTGCAAACTGATGTATTACAGCCTGATGAGGGGGTACATACACTCCGCCGTACTTCTTTGCGCATGTCAGACCAAACATGTGGTCATCCTCGTTTATCGTACCGCCTACTGCACAGAGCGAGTTGTGACAGTTTGTAAGTACATAGGGAATGGGAAACTTCTCGAGTCCCGATGCTCTGGCAGTCTGGATAATGCCTACAAACGTTATATCATGGCTGGTAAGCTTGTCAAACTTGATCTTAAGCTTATCCATGTTTCCGCTTGTGTTGTGATCCTTTAAGATGCCGTAAGCGATGGTTTCCTTTAAAGCCTCATCCTTAGAAACCTGCTTTCCTGTCTTTGCCTTTATTGCAGCTAAAGCTTCTGATCCGTCTTCGACTATCTCGTTTCCGTTTATCAGATATGCTCCGCCTTTTGATAATGTGATCATTTATTCTCTCCCTGTATATTATTTGTCGCTGACTTTCTTCTTGGGCAGCTTAATCTTGTCAAGATGCCAGATATCATCAACATACTCCTGGATAGTTCTGTCTGATGTGAACTTGCCTGAGCATGCAACATTTAAAATCGCTGCCTTTGCCCATCTGTCCTCATCCTTGTAGAATTCCTCTATCTTCTTCTGAGCCTCTGCATATGAGCGGAAGTCCTTGAGTATGAAATATCTGTCAGCCTTGTCGGTCGATTCGGTATTAAGGAGTGAATTATACAGTGTACGGAACAGCTCTGTATCATTGTGTGAATAGAATCCGTTAACTAACTGCATAAGGACCTTTCTGATATCCTCGTCACTGTTGAATATATCCATGGGATCATATCCGCCGTTATTCTCGTAGTTGATTACCTCATCAGAGCTTAATCCGAATATTACCGCATTTTCCTTTCCTACTTCCTCAACTATCTCAACGTTTGCACCGTCCATGGTTCCGAGCGTGATCGCACCGTTTAGCATAAACTTCATGTTACCGGTTCCGCTGGCTTCCTTGCTGGCTGTAGATATCTGCTCAGATACATCGCTGGCTGCAAAGATAATCTCGGCATTTGAAACTCTGTAGTTTTCTATGAATACAACCTTGATCTTGCCGTCTATCGACTCATCGTTGTTAATAACATCAGCGACCGAGTTGATGAGCTTGATGGTAAGCTTAGCATTCTTGTATCCGGCCGCAGCCTTTGCACCGAAGATGAAAGTTCTCGGATAGAATTCCATATCGGGATGCTCTTTTAACTGATTGTACAGATACATTACATGCAGGATGTTGAGAAGCTGTCTCTTGTACTCATGAAGTCTCTTTACCTGTACATCAAAGATGGATCTGGGATCAACCTCGATACCGTTATGCTCCATTATATACTCTGCAAGACGTACCTTGTTGCGATACTTGATGTTCATGAACTCCTGACGGCACTGCTCGTCATTTGCATAAACCTTAAGCTTCTTGATCTTTGAAAGATCTGTGATCCAGTCATCTCCTATATGCTCTGTTACCCAGTCTGCAAGAAGCGGATTTGCATGAAGCAAAAATCTTCTCTGCGTGATACCGTTAGTCTTGTTATTGAACTTCTCAGGGAACATCTCATAGAAGTCCTTAAGCTCCTGATTCTTGAGTATCTCTGTATGAAGCTTTGCAACACCGTTTACTGAATAGCCCGCAACGATAGCAAGATGAGCCATCTTGACCTGTCCGTCGTATATGATAGCCATCTTTTTGATCTTCTCCTGGGTGATGCCTGTCTCGTAAGGATATTTCTTCTCGATATCTATGATGAATCTTCTGTTTATCTCCTCAACGATCTGATAGATTCTCGGAAGCAGTCTAGAGAACAGCTCTATAGGCCATTTTTCAAGAGCTTCAGCCATGATCGTATGGTTTGTATAAGCACATACCTTTGTAGTTACATCCCATGCCTCATCCCATGTAAGATAGTAATCATCCATGAGGATCCTCATAAGCTCTGCAACAGCAACCGTGGGATGTGTATCGTTAAGCTGGAATGTAACCTTCTCGTACATCTTTCTTACATCGTCATGTGTACGCATGTACTTTTCAACAGCTTCCTGAACAGAAGCGGAAATGAAGAAATACTGCTGCTTTAATCTTAATTCCTTACCTGCCCAGTGATTGTCATTGGGATATAAGACCTCTACGATGTTTCTTGCAAGGTTTTCCTGCTCGACAGCCTTCTGGTATTCACCCTTGTCAAACGAGTCAAGCTGGAAGCATTCAACAGGCTGTGCATCCCATATCCTAAGCGTATTTACGATGCCGTTGCCGTAGCCTACGATAGGAAGATCGTAAGGTACAGCATTTACTACCTGATAGTTTTCCTGTCTGAATACGTTTCTGCCGTTTTCATCCACAGTAACACTTACATAGCCGCCGAACTTAACCTGCTTTGTATATTCAGGTCTTCTCAATTCAAACGGATTGTTTACTGCGAGCCAGTTATCCGGAACCTCAACCTGGAATCCGTCTCTGATCTCTTGCTTGAACATTCCGTAGCGATATCTGATACCGCAGCCGTATGCGCCGTATCCGAGTGTTGCGAGTGAATCCAAAAAGCATGCTGCAAGACGACCCAGACCGCCGTTTCCGAGTGCTGCATCAGGCTCCTGATCCTCGATGACGTTAATATCTACTCCGAGCTCTTCAAGGCATTCCTTTACAGCCTTGTAAGCCTGCAGGTTTATTAAGTTGTTTCCGAGTGCTCTGCCCATCAGAAATTCCATGGACATGTAGTACACGATCTTGGGATCCTTCTTCTCATACTCCTTCTGAGTAGTCATCCAGTGATCCACGATAGCATCCTTGATGGCATAGCCTACAGCCTGGAATATCTCCTGGTCGTTCGCCTCCTCGATGTTCTTGCGGTAAAGCGTCTTTACATTGTAAAGCACACTTCTCTTAAATAATTCTCTGTCAAAATCAAGTGTTGTTTGAACCTTCTTAGCCATAAATCATTCCTTTCCATGTTGATCCTGTCAACATCTCTCTATGCAGATGGTAACATTTTCACCATTGACGTTCCAATCCTTTTTTACAGCGTATTCATCCGTAAATGAGAAGCCGTTTGCAAGTACCTTGTCACCGATAGTCTTTTCGTTCTTCTTAACGACCTCTGCAAGCTTTTCATTATTGAGAACGGATACGAGTATATGGTCCATAACCTCAAATCCTGCATCCTTACGCATCGTCTGGATCTTAGAGATAAGCTCGTTCGCATTACCCTCTTCCAAAAGCTCGTCGGTAAGAGTCGTATCCATAACGACTGTGGTCTTGTTATCAGCCTCAGTAACAAATCCTTCCTTCTGGCTCATAGTGATAAGAAGATCTTCCTCTGCAAGTCTTATCTCCTCGCCATCATTAAATACGAGTGCACCGTTTGCCTTAAGCTCATCCATTGCATCGTTTCCGTCAAGAGAAGCAAGAGTCTTCTGGATGAATCCGAGATGCTTTCCGTACTTCGGTCCTACAGTCTTAAGCTGAGGCTTGAAGGTATAGGTCGTAAAGTCTCTTACATCGTCGGTAAATGTTACTTTCTTTACATTGAGCTCATCCTCTATGATCTCTACATAGTACTGAGAAAGCACATTTTCAGTCTTAACAAACATGTTTGCTATCGGCTGACGATTCTTTATATTTGATGCATTTCTGCATGCACGTCCCTTTACTACGATATCGACAGCAGCGTCCATATCAGATTCAAGAGCCTTGTCGATCATGCTCTCATCAACAGTCGGGAAATCACAAAGATGTACGCTTATGGGAGCTGTGCTATCTACAGAGCAAACGAGATTTCTGTAAATCTCATCAGCCATGAAAGGTATCATGGGCGCAGCTGCCTTTGCCACGTTGACAAGTGCTGTATAAAGAGTCATGTAGGCATTGATCTTATCCTGCTCCATGCCCTTTGCCCAGAATCTCTCTCGTCCGCGGCGAACATACCAGTTACTCATTTCATCAACGAATTCCTGGAGCGCTCTTGCTGCCTCGGGTATCCTGTAATTTGCCAGGTTGTCATCAACAGCGCCTACCATGGTGTTCATCTTTGATAACAGCCATCTGTCCATTACGCCAAGGTTTTCCTTGTCGAGTGTATATTTGGTCGCATCAAAATCATCTATGTTTGCATAGAGTACGAAGAATGCATATGTATTCCACAGTGTTCCCATGAACTTCCTCTGGCCTTCAACGACTGCATCGCCGTGGAAACGGTTTGGAAGCCAAGGAGCAGAATTGATATAGAAATACCATCTGATAGCATCAGCGCCGTACTTTTCAAGAGCCTCGAAAGGATCTACAGCATTGCCCTTGCTCTTGCTCATCTTCTGACCGTCCTTGTCCTGTACATGTCCGAGGACTATTACGTTCTCATAGGGCGACTTGTTAAACAGAAGTGTTGATTCAGCCATGAGTGAGTGGAACCATCCTCTTGTCTGATCAACGGCTTCTGATATGAACTGCGCAGGGAACTGCTGCTCAAAGAGCTCCTTGTTCTCGAACGGATAATGATGCTGTGCAAAAGGCATAGCACCTGAATCAAACCAGCAGTCTATAACCTCGGGTACCCTGTGCATTTCTTTTCCACATTCAGGACATATACATGTTATCTCGTCTATATAGGGTCTGTGAAGTTCAACAGTGAGTGCAGCATCGTTACCTGAAAGCTTCTTAAGCTCCTCACGGCTTCCGATGCACTCTCTGTGTCCGCATTCACACTCCCAGATATTAAGAGGTGTTCCCCAGTATCTGTTACGCGATATAGCCCAGTCCTGGATATTTTCAAGCCAGTTGCCGAAACGTCCCTTGCCGATAGATTCGGGTATCCAGTTGACTGTATTGTTATTTCTTATTAGGTCATCCCTTACGGCTGTCTCCTTGATGTACCAGCTCTCTCTCGCATAGTAAACAAGAGGTGTGTCACATCTCCAGCAGTGAGGATATTCATGTTCAAACTTGGGTGCATCATAAAGAAGCTTTCTTGAAGAAAGTTCCTTTATTACCTCAGGGTCTGCGCTTATAGCGCCTGCCTTTATCTCTGACTCGGTAGGCTTGCATCTCATACCGCCAAAGGGAGTCTCGTCAAGCATAACACCCTTGTCATCGACCATCTGAACAAACGGAAGGTCGTAGTTGCGTCCTACGTTCGCATCATCTTCACCGAATGCGGGAGCGATATGAACTATTCCGGTACCGTCTGTCATTGTTACATAGTCATCGCAGGTAACAAAGAAGCCCTTCTTGTTCTGCTTCTCGGCTACCTTCTTTGCGCATTCGTATAAAGGCTCGTATTCCTTGTATTCAAGGTCCTTTCCCTTGTATTCTTCTATTATCTCATATGCAGGCTCATCTTCCTTCTTAAGCGGAGCAAGCACCGTATCAAGAAGCGCCTTTGCCATGTAATATGTATAACCGTCCGCAGCCTTTACCTTGCAGTAATCATCTGACGGATTTACACAGAGAGCCACGTTTGAAGGCAGTGTCCAGGGAGTTGTCGTCCATGCAAGGAAATAAGCATCCTCGCCTTTGACCTTGAATCTTACGATAGCTGATCTTTCCTTAAGAGTCTTGTATCCCTGTGATACCTCTGCGCTTGAAAGAGGAGTACCGCATCTGGGGCAGTAAGGCACGATCTTAAAGCCCTTGTAGAGCAGGCCTTTCTTCCATATCTCCTTAAGAGCCCACCATTCTGACTCGATGTAGTCATCATGATATGTTACATAGGGATCATCCATATCGGCCCAGAATCCGACAGTGCCTGAGAAATCCTCCCACATGCCCTTGTATTTCCATACGGATTCCTTGCACTTGTCGATGAACGGCTCCATGCCGTATTCCTCGATCTGTTCCTTTCCGTTAAGACCAAGAAGCTTTTCAACCTCTAGCTCTACCGGAAGACCGTGTGTATCCCATCCGGCCTTTCTTGGAACCATGTATCCCTTCATTGTACGGTATCTCGGGATCATGTCCTTTATTACTCTTGTAAGGACATGTCCGATATGCGGCTTTCCGTTTGCAGTCGGAGGGCCGTCATAGAAGGTATATACCTCCCCGTCCTTTCTCTGTTCCATGCTCTTTCTGAAGATGTCATTCTCCTGCCAGAATGCAAGAGTCTCTTTTTCTCTGTCCACAAAGTTCAGATTCGTATCAACCTTATTGTACATAGAAACCTCCCTTGAAAAATAAAAAAGATCCTATCCGCATAAGGATAAGACCTGTATCTTACAACCACCTTATTGCGACACACTCCCTATAGGTTCATGTGCGTGCCTTTGACGCAGGCATAACGGCGCGGCTTACTCTGACCGGATTTCAGCCTTGCAGCTCGGAAGTGATCTTCAACCATGCACTACTTTCATGTACCTCTCACCGTCGTACACTCGCTAGCGATTTCGTATTCACAGTCTACTGTCTTCGTCATAGCTTTTCTATATGATTAGAGATATTATACATTTTAGGCTGAGACGTGTCAAACAATTATTGCCCAAAAATCAAGTGATTTTCTCACATTTTAAAGACATTACGCTCAATGAATGATATTATGATATTGTAGGGGTAAACCAGTCTTGAAGGATGACGGGTAACGGCAATATGACGGAACTGCGTAAAAAGATCAAAAGATCATGGGAATTGCTTCATCATGATATATTTGTAGGGGACATGCGCGATCAGAACATGCGAGCATGTCTTTTTGTAGGCATAGCAGTAGCAATGGTAGCCAGCACTACGACTACACTCAATTTCCTGAGCAACAAGGATATCATCACGACACTCACGACCATTATTCAGGCTATCGGAGGTATAGTAATAGTCGTTTTTATCCTCAGGGATGAAAAAAAGATACCGACGATATCAATGATGCTGATCTGTATTATCACATTTAGCTACTATGCCTTCAGCGGTGCTACCGGGGGATCTGCTATCATCTGGACTCTTTTAGCCCCGCTTGGTATAGGGTATTTCGGCAATGCCCTTTACGGCATATACTGCGGTGTTTACTTTGAGGTCCTTCTCATAGCGATCTTCTATACGCCGGTAAGATACTATCTTTCGGATCATTACACCAGATTCTTTATGGACAGATTCCCGATCATTTATCTGTTCAATCTTATCCTTGTATCCATATGTCTGATCAATTACCATCTTTCCGCTCTTAAACTGATGGAATCCGCCAAGGAGCTATTAAAATCAAAAGAAGAGGCTGACAGAGCCAATCGCGGCAAGAGTGACTTTCTCTCCAACATGTCTCATGAGATTCGTACACCGATCAATGCTGTCTTAGGCATGAATGAGATGATCTTAAGAGAGAGCTTAGAAGCAGTAAAGAATCTGCCAAAGGACGATGAAGCGGTAATGCAGATCTTTTCCGCTATCAGCAAATATTCAGGAAATATCGAAAGCGCCGGCAACAACCTGCTTTCTCTGATAAATGATATCCTCGATTTTTCAAAGATCGAATCCGGAAAAATGCAGCTTGTGGAAGCCAACTACAACCTAAGCTCTGTACTTAATGATGTCAGCAACATGATCTTCTTCAAGGCAAAGGAAAAAGGCCTTACGTTCAGTGTAGATGTTGACAGGACTATCCCGGATGTCTTAAACGGTGATGAGATCCGAGTAAGACAGATAATGATAAATATCTTAAATAACGCAGTAAAATACACAAAGGAAGGTCATGTTGATCTTACTGTACGCTCACAGGAATATGACTCATACGAAAAACGTGCCATATGCCTTATCGTGTCTGTTTCGGATACCGGCATAGGCATCAAACAGGAAGATATAGGTAAACTCTTTACCAAATTTGAACGAGTAGACCTTGAACAGAACAGTACTGTGGAAGGCACAGGACTTGGACTTGCGATCACCAAAAACCTGCTTGAGATGATGGGCGGTGACATAGAAGTAAAGAGCGTATATAACGAAGGCTCTACCTTTATCATCCGTCTCCCGCAGGTTGTAGTTTCTGATGAGCCTGTCGGTGACTTTAAGAAGAAGTTTGATGAGAGCATAGCGACTAAGGAGATTTATGTTGAATCCTTCCATGCTCCCGATGCTCATATCCTTGTGGTCGATGATACTAAGATGAATCTGCTGGTAGTTGAAGGCCTGCTCAAAAACACCGGATTAAAGATAGATACTGCAACAAGCGGAGCCAGATCTATAGAGCTGGCAAGAAAAACAAAGTATGACATCATCCTGATGGATCAGCGCATGCCCGGCATGAACGGCACAGAGGCGCTTCATATCATAAAAAATGAAAACACAATAAACAAGGATACCCCTTTCATATGCCTTACCGCCGATGCGATAAGCGGTGCCAAGGAGCGCTATATGGCCTCCGGCTTTGAAGACTATCTCACAAAGCCCATTGATTATGCCGCTCTTGAAAAAATGCTGATAAATTATCTTCCGAAAGAAAAAGTTTTGTTAAACAGATCGGCATCTGCGGATAAAGAAGCAAAAGCCACTAAAGGAAAACGGGATAGATTCATCTATAGGGCTTAAGTATTGCAATAATGACTGGGATTTCTATAAATCCATACTTAACGACTTCGTAATCAGCTACAAACAAAGGTCTGAAAATCTTGAAAAACTGTATGAAGAGAAAAACTGGAATGATTACGGTACTATCGTTCATTCCTTAAAGAGCGCCTCTAAGACTATAGGTGAAATGAAGCTGTCTGAGATCGCAAAGGCTTTGGAAAAAGCAGCCGATGAGTCGGATGCTGATTTCATATCAGGCAATCATGATCAGATGATACAGATGTATTGTGACACTGTAGCATCGATCATGACTGTATTTGACGATCTTTCATCAGAGTCTGTTGAAGATGATGATATCCTTGAGTTTGAGCCTGATCCAAACTAGACCATGCGACCTTTTTATTCCAGGCGCATCTGTATGCTCAGGCTGTTACCTGTAAGCGCTACATCCGCCATGCTGCCGCATATTAAAGGCATCATAGGAGATAAATGCCCTATATCCGCATCCATGATAACGGGTACGTCAAGCTTTGAAACGGTATACAGTATCGCATCATACTGATCAAGATTGAACATAGGCTCGTTAAACTGAAGCGGTCTGCCTATGATAAATCCCCTGCAGTACTTAAACCATCCGGATTCATACATCTGCCACATGGCTCTTCTCATGGAGAATACGTTTAAGTCACAGCTTTCCAAAAACCATATAAATCCATCGTCTTTATATCTCTCAAGGAAATCCCCGACTCTGTCAAACCGAGTCCCTCTTATTCCGACAAGGCAGTCCATGCATCCGCCGATCAGCCTACCTGACATTTTTATATCATCCGAGCTTACCATGTTCTTGTCTTTATCCGGCTTGTATCCTTTAAGGATCGTCGGCTCTGTACAGTTATAGCCGGCAAGC
>CADAPR010000051.1 GCA_902789785.1 uncultured Lachnospiraceae bacterium | reverse complement strand
TAGATAAAGAGGTTTTACTATGGGATTGTCAATAGGAGATGTTGAGAAGATAACAGGAATATCCAAAGACCGATTAAGATACTACGAAGAGAAGAAGCTGATCACACCTGTCAGGGATACTGATAACAGTTATCGTGAATATGATAATGAAGAATTACTGAAACTTATGGGTATTCAGATGTACAGATCGATGGATCTTGGAGTCAAGCAGATCCAGCAGATCCAGGATTCAGATACGATCGAAGGAATATGCAATGTATTTAAGAAGCGTCAGCAGGAACTCAAGCTACAGATGTCTGAATTGCAAAAGCAGAACGACAGTGTGGCAAGAGGAATAGAAGACTGCGAAAAAATAACCAAGTATCTCGGGCATTACACCATTAAGAAGGTAAGAGTAATAAAACTTATCGATAAGATAGATGATCTGACCAGTACTGAAGCTGGTGCGAAGTTTAGTATGGAATCTGATGAACAAAAGATCATATTAAGGAGCTTTGTCAGACGTATTGAAATCACTCCTGAAGGCATCGGAGAGAATACCGTTTTTGTGGCACAGGAGACAGAGGATGAGGAAATCGAGTGTGTTTATTCCATTGTAATGGAAAGAATGGATTGCGATCCATTGATGGATGAGTATGCTAAGTGTATGCAGTGGGTTAATGAGAATAATATCAAACTGGGCAGGTATTGTTATATAAGACCTCTTTTGGTATCTCATCTCGGAAAATGTACCGAGAGCTTTTTGGAAGTTTTTGCACCTATAATAAAATAGTGCTTGACCTTGGTACGATACCATACTTTATGGTTTATGGCATAAGACTATAAAGAAAGAGGTATTTTATCATGGAAACAAGTAAAAAGGATCTGCAGTTTTTCGTTATTCTTACGTATGTGGGATTCTATATCGCACTGGGATTGTGTTTGGTGATCGTAGCTTTTGGCGTGTCTATGGAAAGCATGTCAAAATATGCGCCGCTGATCGTATCGTGGGTATCTTTGGCAGTATTGATGATCTGGGCAAAACGCCTGCTTAAGGGCTCATCAAGAAAAGGATTTTTAAAGGGTTTATTTGCCGAAAAACTGAGTATTAAGTGGATCTTGATCTCGATCATTATCCCTTCAGTCATATTTGCAATCACTGTTTTTGTTCTGAGTCTGGTAGAGAAAAAACCTGTAGGAGAGCTGGTAAATCTGAATTTTGCGTCCTATCCGCTTATGCTTATAATGCATCTGTTTATGGGACCGACAGCCGAAGAGCCCGGATGGAGAGGATATTTCTTTACACAGGTATCGACTAAGAAAGGAATACTTAAAGGTTCTGTCATCACAGGCCTCGTTTGGGGATTATGGCATATACCGCTCTGGCTAATGGAAGGATTATCGCCTTTGAACCTTCTAATATATGCGATCTCCTTCATGGGAGCAGTCATTGGTGTAAGTATTGTCATGGGATACATTTTCGGTAATCACAGGAATCTGATCTATTGCACCATCATCCATCTTTTGTTTAATTTTTTAACCGGGCTCGTTGTCATTGATCAGCACAGTCTGGTTATGGTAATAGCGATCAATGCGGTGTTATATCTGATCGCTGGAGCAATAATGATATTTATCAGCAAACTGAGCGACCGTATAAGCAAAGATGTTGTATAATATTGGTTAAGGCATATACATCGTTAGATAATTGATCGGGCCGGAAAGGAGTATCAGGAAATGGACAAGGGATATGGAGTTTTGGAAGGGATTGTTATATTCATTCTGGCCGCCTATGTATTCTGGAGCATTGGTCTGCCGATCATCCTGGATATCATATGGATCAAAAGAGTAAAGAAAGGAAAGAGCAAGATGTTCGGTCCTCTCGGTGTCATATCCATAATTTTTACTGTTTTGGGTCTTATGAGCCTGCCGCGTTTGTTCACCATGATAGGCGAATATTTCGGCTGGTTATGAAATGTATCGAACTGTCAGACAAGATTTAATTTAGGTAGGTCTTAGGACCTGCTTTTTTGATGTTTACCAGTAAATTTCTTAAAAAAGATGCGATCTGATCGATACTAAGATATCGTTTTGCTATAGGAATAAATTATCACGCCTTTACAACTTAAACTATGTTTTTTATATACATAAACAGATGACTTTGATATTATAATAATGGCAAAAAAATAATCAAAGGAGCCGTCAAATGAAAGAGTATGTGATGGGTAACGCGGCGATAGCGCTGGGGGCTTTAAAGGCCGGCGTTAACATAGCCTGCGGATATCCGGGGACACCTTCCTCGGAGATAATAGAGACACTTTCAAAGTATCCTCATGAAGGACTTCATCTTGAGTGGTCGGTTAATGAAAAGGCAGCGCTTGAAGTGGCATCAGCTGCTGCATATTCGGGAGCCAGAGCGCTTGTTACGATGAAGCAGGTGGGATTAAACGTTGCATCAGACCCTTTAATGTCACTGGCATATGTGGGAGTTGAAGGAGGACTGGTGGTAGTTTCAGCGGATGATCCAGGACCGATATCATCCCAGACTGAACAGGATACCAGAAGATTTGCGGATTTTGCAAGGATACCTGTATTTGATCCAAGCTCTCCCGAAGAAGCATTTGAGATGATACAGGATGCCTTCGAGTATTCTGAAAAATACAAGACACCGGTTTTATTCAGACCTACAACACGAATAGATCACGGCTATGCATCGATAGACGCGCCCGATTCTTATATACCAAAAAGCTTTGAAGGCTTTAAAAAGGATGCAGGCAGGTTTGTCATATTCCCGCGTCTTTCATACAAGAATCATGGACTGATCGAAGAAAGAAACGTAAAGATCGGAGAAGATCTTTCTTCATACAGGTTTAATACATGTGAAGGATCAAGCTTTAAAAAGGCAGTGCTTGCAAGCGGCGTAAGCTACATGTATGCCAAGGAGTTTTTAAAGGATCATCCCGATATAAGACTGATCAAAGTAGCGACTGCATATCCTTTCCCCGAAAGCTTTATGCTAGATAAGCTTAAGGGAGTCGAAACTATCATCTGTCTTGAGGAACTGAGTCCATATCTGGAGGAACAGCTTCTTAAGCTTGCAGGAAAGCATGCTCTTGATATAAAGGTACTCGGAAAGATCTCAGGTCATGTACCGCACATGGGAGAGCTGAGTACTGACATAGTAAAGACCATCCTCATAAAATATCTTGATCTTAAAGAGGATATCACACCAGAGGATGATTCTTTACCCAAGCTGCCTCAAAGACCGCCGGTACTTTGCGCGGGCTGTCCTCACAGGGCATCGTTCTATGCGGTAAAGAAGGCAATGGAAGGAAAAAAGACATATTACTGCGGAGATATCGGCTGCTATACACTGGGAAATGCGATGCCTCTTGATATGGTCGATACCTGTCTCTGTATGGGAGCGGGCGTCACAATGGCACAGGGCTTTTCTCATATCGATGATAAAGGAAAGGCATTTGCCTTTATCGGCGATTCGACTTTCTTTGCATCAGGCATTACCGGTGTTGTCAATGCCATCATCAATGAAGCCGACATAACCGTATGTATCCTCGATAATTCCACAACGGCGATGACAGGTCATCAGCCGCATCCCGGAACGGGAAGAAACATGATGGGGCATGTCGTTAATGCCGTGAGCATAGAAAAGATACTTGAAGGCATAGGACTGGAAAAGATAGTAACGATAGACCCTCTTGATCTTAAAAAGGCTATCGATACTATAAGGGAATGTGCTGATATAAAAGGCGTAAAGGCTATCATATTCAAATCTGTCTGCATCGCACTTGAAAGATCCGACAAAAAATGTGAAGTAAGCGATAAATGCATAAACTGCGGCAAGTGCATACGTGAAACAGGGTGTCCCGCGCTAATACAGAGTGAAAACCATGTGACTATCGACAGATCGCTTTGCAGCGGATGCACACTTTGTGCACAGGTATGCCCGGTAAATGCCATAGGAGGTGCGAATGAATAAGGATATTTTGATCTGCGGTGTCGGAGGACAGGGAACTGTTCTGGCATCAAGGATAATCGCAGCAGCAGCCATGGCCGAGGGCAGTACGGTTCATTCGGCCGAAACGATAGGAATGGCTCAAAGAGGCGGTCCGGTCACAAGCCATGTCAGGATAGGAGATGAGGCATACTCTCCTCTGATACCGAATAAAAAGGCTGATCTTATCATAGGCTTTGAACCATCAGAAGTCGTAAGGAACATTAATTATCTTTCAAGGGACGGGATAGCGGTAGTAAATACATCGCCTGTAAAACCCGTGACGGAATCTCTGCTAAAAAGCGGTTATGACGGGACTGAGATGGTAAGCTATCTTAAAGAGAATGTTAACTGCATCTTTGTAGACGGCAATACAGAGTGTGAAAAACTTGGATCCGTTAAGTTTTTAAATATCCTGCTTTTAGGAGTCGCCGCAGGATCGGGAAAACTGGGGATAAAAAAGGAAACAATACTTGAAGAGATAAAGAAAAGAGTCAAAGAGAAGTTTGTTGATGCCAATACAAAGGCATTTCTTACAGGATATGAAATAGGCGATGCAAAGGAGAAAAGATGAAACTTAACGAGACACAGATTAAACAGGTTGATGCACAGATAAAGCGTCTTATAAAGACAGACAGCTACTATGGAAAGCTTTACCGCGACATGGGAATAAGCGGATGTTCATCCCAGGAGGATTTTGAAAAGATCCCGTTTTCGAGCAAGGCTGATCTAAGGAACGCATATCCGCTCGGGATACAGGCAGTGCCTGACGAAGAGGTAGTAAGGATACATTCATCGAGCGGTACGACGGGAAAGCCTGTCATCATACCCTATACAGCAAAGGATGTTGATGACTGGGCGGAAATGTTTGCAAGATGCTACAAGACTGCGGGCATAACATCAAAGGACAGACTGCAGATCACTCCCGGATACGGACTTTGGACAGCAGGAATAGGATTCCAGGCAGGCTGTGAAAAGCTTGGTGCAATGGCGATCCCCATGGGACCCGGCAATACCGAAAAGCAGCTTCAGATGATGGTCGATCTTAAAGCCACAGTCATCTGTGCCACATCCTCATACGCACTTCTTCTTGCCGAGGAGATAGAACGCAGAAATATGAAAAAGGATATCTGCCTTACAAAGGGTGTCATCGGTTCGGAGAGATGGAGCGAGAAAAAGAGAGAATATATCCATGACAAGCTGGGTATCGAACTCTATGATATATACGGACTTACAGAGATATACGGCCCAGGTATCGGCATAAACTGCGACAAGCAGACGGGAATGCACTACTGGGATGATTATCTCTACATTGAGATCATAGATCCCGTAACCGGAAAGAATGTAGAGGACGGAGAGGAAGGCGAGATCGTTATCACAACTCTTGTGAAAGAGGGAGCGCCTCTGTTAAGATTCAGGACTCACGATCTTTCTCGCATCATACCCGGTGAATGCCCCTGCGGATCAAAGTATCCCAGACTTGACATCATCCGCGGAAGAAGCGATGACATGTTCAAGGTTCACGGCGTGAACATGTTCCCGAGTCAGGTAGAGGAGCTTTTGGGACAGATCGACGGAGTCTCAAGTGAATACAACATCAACATCGCTCACGATGATGAGATAAACAAGGATGTCATCCTTATAACAGCCGAGGCGGAAGGAAGAGTGAACTTCGAAAAGACAGGCAATCTGATAAAGGAGGCTTTCAAGTCTAAGATGAATGTCACACCTCGTGTCACAGTGGTACCAGTAGGTACGCTGCCGCGTTCGGAGAAAAAGACAAAGAGAGTATTTGACCACAGAGAAGAATAGTAAAAAAGGGAAAAGAGGGAGAAAATGAAAACAAAAAAGACAAAGATAATAGTGGGAGCATGCGTTATGGCTGCTGTGCTCATATTTATCGTATATCTTATCGAGCTTTTTGCGATGGCAAAAGCCGGTGACAGAAGCATTGCACCCATAACGGCCATAGGCATATTTATTTTGGCCGGCGCGGTAACAGTAATAGTACCTGCCATAGTATTTTTGATGAACAGATTCATCGGGTGGTTTGAAAAAGCGGAGATCGGCCTGTTCGGGACAGTGACATATGCAGTCTTTACGGTATGCATGTTTTTGGTTTTTCCGTTCATAAAGGTTCCGTATGCTCTGATACCGAAGGCGGAGATGGGAGCAGGATATGTAACGTTTTTAATTCAGCTGTTTACGATCATACCCGCTCTTATATGCGCACTCATAAGCTTAGTCTATATGCTTGGCAGGAAAAACTGATAAGGAGGAATATGAACAGCAGGAAAGTGGGACGATTTGCTGTCACTGTGATAACGGGAGTCTTGTCTGCCATAAGCGGATATGCTGTTTCAAAGTACATCGACAGCAAAAAGGATGAAAATATTAAAAAAGAAGATACAGACATAATTACAGATCATACAAAAAAGGACATATACAGAGCCTGAAAAACGCATAGAGCGGAAAGAATGAGGGATCGGATCGTGGAAAAAAAGAATCAGGAAAGAACCATAAGACAGAGACTGTTAAGATATGATCTTTTATTGATGATTACGGCAGCCAATGAGGATGCGGACAGCATGAACGAAGCTGTAGTCAGATTCAGACTAACGGGTATAGAGCAATGAAAAAGATAACCGGTATAATCATGATCTTGATCTGCTCAGGCTTTCTTTCATCATGCAGATCGTATTATATTCCGCCAAACTGGTATGATGAGACTCTTGCATATTATGAGGAAGGCTTTGCAAGCGGCTGGAAGAATGAGAAAAAGGATATGTTCATCTCCGATGAGCTTAAGGATGAGAATATCGAGTTTGGCTATCTGTTAAAGGATCTTGACGGCGACGGGGCAGACGAGCTTTTGATAGGTATCATCGATGACAAAGATGTAACAAGATTTACCGATATACTTATCTGGCATCGTGATATCGGAGCCTTCAGGATAATGAGTGCCGGAGAAGGATATTATCTGTATTTATGTGATTCGGATCTGATCAGAGAAGATTCATGGTACGGGTCTGAGACAAAAACTCAGTACATGCGCTACGATTCCAAGGACAATTCCTTTTTGATAGTAAACGAAGAGGGCAAGCCTCAAAAATTTGAACTGACAGCATTTAAAAGAGGGACAAGATAAACTTAAATGTATCTGATTTCTTTGTATTTTGATGAAAAGACAAATAAGCTGATAAACAGATATATAGAAAGGATAGCTCAAAAAAGCGGCAACCGCTTCATGACGGATAACAAGGTCCCGCCGCATATGACGATAAGCGCTATAGAAGCAAAGAGCATTGATGAGCTTATCGATCCTTTTGAAGAAGTCTGTGAAAAACTGCATTCATCAAATATCATGTTTGTTTCAACAGGTCAGCTGCTTCCATATGTTTTTTATATTACACCTGTCATGAACAGCTATCTGACAGATATGAACAAGATCATATATGATGAATACTCAAAGATATCTGATATAAGGATAAGCAGATACTACATGCCAAACAGCTGGCTTGCTCATGTAACGCTTGCAAAGACGCTAAGCAAAGATCAGCAGATGACAGCCCTTGATGTGATGATGAGTGAATTTAGTCCTTTTGAAGCGCTCGTTTCAAGGATAGGTCTTTCAAGAGTCAATCCTCATGAGGATGTAAGGACTCACATACTTGATATATGAAAATAAAAACCGGATGCACGCATCCGGTTTTGTGTTATTTTTCATTCTTTTTTTCAATGCATTTTTTGATCTTTTCTGTATCATCCGGAACGGACAGGCTTCCCTGATTCCCGTTAAAGCTGCCGAGAGTCAGAAACCTTTTCGGTGCGATGATCATTCCGATTATGATCCCTAGTAGTACAAGACACAGTGACATCAGAGTCACTTCAGTGTCACTAAAGCATCCTTCACTTATCTTCTTTATAGTTTCTTTTATCATGATCTGTCCCCTTTCATCTTTCCTTTTTGGATATTATAACATAATAAACAAAGATAAATGTGGTAAAATATTCGTATATAAAGATCTGTTACGCATATTGTTTCATGAACTACCCACAACCGACTATGTCGGATGGGGTTTCTGTTATACCGCTTTGCGGTATGAACCTGCAGGATCTTTACATCCTGCAGAACAGGGCATGTCCACTATGCCCCTATCCCATCGGGTTACCTTTGGGAATACTTTTCTTAAGATATTTGCTGCACCATTGATATCTGCGTTCGTGACTGTTCCGTCATAGTGTCTGTACAGTCCTCTCTCGATCCGTTTCCCTGAAAATCCGTGTATTGCCTCATCATCTTTTTTATATTCCGGTATGGGATCGAGTGCTAAAAAATCTGCCTTGGATGTATAGCTTTCTTCTGTTGTCACAAATCTGATCCCGTAAGCAGCCAGTTTATATTCCAACATGCCTGCAAATATCGTCATCGGTATCTGCACGAAGTTCTGGTTATTGACATGTCCGATATCTATCTCCTGCTTTTGGAATACATTATGTCCCATTATCACTACATCCACATGATGGTCTTTCGCATACTCTGCTATCTGACGGCTTATCTTGTGAAACTGATCCTTGATGCGGCGGTTCCGTCTGCCTGTAAGTGCATTTATCCGTTTTGTCCTGTTTCTGCCGTTACATCTCATCGCAGCACTTGAAAGGCGTGCCAGTTCCTTGTTATACAACTGGTTTACAGACTTTATGATCCCACCCTTTATGATGAACGGTCTCTCTGCGAAATTATTTACTACGGCAGCTATGTTATCAGTACCGGGATCTATCGCCATTACACGCAGGTTATCTACCGTCTCCATCTCCTTAAGCTGCTTAAGGATGACGCCATGGTCTTCAGGTGAGATACCACGATCTTTAACTTCCAGCACGACGTCTATCACAAATCTGTCTACATCCGGTCTGATCCTTACTTCCTTAAGTTTAATGTCTCCTTCGCAGACACCGAGATCCAGTCTGGTCTTTGTCCCAGGGAACTTAATGTATCTGCCATCTTTAACAGTACATATCTGATTTGTCAGGATCGCAGTCTTAAGCCCTTTTTCCTTACAGTATCCGGGCAGTCTCGGCCTTCCGGTAAAAGCAGACGGGTTCTTCTTATATGACTTGATCGCTTCAAAGAAAGACCTATAGTCCCTCATCAACAGCTTCAGTACCTGCTGGTTGGCCTGGGCAGGGAGCGCATAGTATGCGATGTCCTTTGATACTTTAAGGACACGGTCTATGGCATTATAGTTAAGCCACATGCTGTCGCTATGATACTTGGCTGAGGCAAGGATCTCATGAACCTGCCTGTAGACCTTCATCTGATTCTCATACAGTGGTTTCACAGCATTAAAAGATTCAACAGCTGTCGCGTACTGCCGGATCAGGAAATTTGCGCGGTTATACAGAGCAGCTGACTTTTGACAAAGGGCTGTACAATACGGATGCAGGCGGCTGTTCTTTTTTATATGATACTGTCTTGTGCGATACATGGTTGTTTTTAGTACCTCCATGATTTATACTCTCATTATAGCACATAGACAGCTGATGCGCAAACAAATGTTCGTGCGAGGTGATATTGATGGATGATTACAACAAAGGTTCCCATTCCGTATATAAGCTCACATATCATATCATATTCGTTACAAAATACCGGAAGAGAGTGATCACGGATGAGATCGGTGATTTCCTGAAGGATATGGCTGATTATCTGTGTAACCGAATGAACTGCACGCTTATATCTGCAAAGACAGATGAGGATCATATGCATCTGCTCGTATCGATGCCTCCCGATGTTGCCCCGGTAAGACTCATCAACATGGTCAAGACACAGCTTTCCAAGGAAGTGCGTGCCAACTATACCGAGCATGTGGAAAGATATCTGTGGAAGGATTCCTTTTGGAGTGCAAGCTATTTTTGTGCTACTACGGGATCTGTTTCTATGGATACCGTGAGATCATATATCGAAGGACAACGTACCGACGAACACAAGAGGAAATATGTCAGATCGGGAAAGTACAAAAAAGCGATTCATCCCGCAGCCGACATGCGTCGGAAGGGGTTTTCTCGCTAAGTTATTATAAATAAACTACGTTTACGTTTGCGATGTTTGCGATAGAATGATTTAAACCGGTATCTGACTGTTAAAGATAAACTGCGTATGAGATCGACAGCATGTAAACATATGGCATAAGGAGACTTATCATTTGATAAAGATCGAATTATTATCAGAAACAAATTTCGGTATAGGATCATTGGATCTATATAACAGAAAACAGGATGTAAACAGGGTATATCGCAGAATAGATGGAGACTATGTGTTGGTTGAATGCAGATATACCGAAGACTGGGACTTGAA
>CADAPR010000050.1 GCA_902789785.1 uncultured Lachnospiraceae bacterium | reverse complement strand
AAGCTCGTTTCCTACTACAAAGCTTAGGCATCTACGCTGTAGTTGGGAGCTTCCTTTGTGATATGTATATCATGAGGATGGCTCTCTTTAAGGGAAGCTGCGCTTATCTTTACGAACTTGCCGTTCTCTTTAAGCTCCTCGATAGACTTGACACCGCAGTAGCCCATGCCTGATCTTAATCCGCCCAGCAGCTGGAATACTGTGTCTTCAACATATCCCTTATATGCCACACGGCCTTCAACGCCCTCCGGAACAAGCTTCTTTGCATTTGTCTGGAAGTAACGATCCTTTGATCCGTTCTCCATGCCTGCGATAGAACCCATTCCGCGGTAAACCTTGTATTTTCTTCCCTGATACAGTTCAAACTCACCGGGCCGCCGTCGGCGATGATCGGTATTCCGTATTCCTTAGCAACAGCATATGCATCCATGACTGCTGATATCTGCGGTACGCCGATACCTGCAACGATACGTGTCGTACATATGCTTCCGGGGCCCATTCCTACCTTTACGGCATCGGCACCGGCCTCGATAAGATCTCTGGTGCCTTCACCTGTAGCAACGTTTCCAGCGATGACCGGAAGATCTGGATATCTTTCCTTTATCATCTTTAAGCATCTTACAACGTTTGCTGAATGACCGTGAGCAGAGTCAAGAACGATGACATCTACCTTCGCCTTTACAAGGGCATCTACTCTCTCAAGCACGTTCGCTGTTATCCCGACTCCTGCTCCGCACAAAAGTCTTCCCTGTGCATCCTTTGCAGAAAGAGGATACTTGATGGTCTTTTCAATATCCTTGATGGTAATGAGTCCTTTTAAGTTGTAATCATCATCAACGATGGGTAATTTTTCTTTACGAGCTGCAGCAAGTATCTTCTTTGCTTCCTCAAGGGTTATTCCCTCTTTGGCTGTTATGAGATTCTCGCTTGTCATAGATTCCTTGATCTTCTTTGAGAAGTCTTCCTCAAACTTAAGATCTCGGTTAGTGATGATGCCTACCAGTTTTCTGCCTTCTGTGATCGGCACGCCTGATATCCTGAACTTTCCCATAAGTTCATCGGCATCTTTAAGTGTATGTTCGGGACTGAGAGAAAATGGATCTGTTATAACGCCGTTCTCTGAACGCTTAACCTTGTCGACCTCGTCAGCCTGTTCCTCGATAGACATGTTCTTATGTATTATACCGATACCTCCCTGTCTGGCCATTGCTATCGCCATACGGTGTTCAGTCACGGTATCCATGCCTGCGCTCATAATAGGAATGTTTAGCTTGATTGTCTTGGTAAGCTGTGTTGAAACATCGATTTCATTTGGCACAACCTCTGCGTATGCGGGTATAAGCAGCACATCATCAAAGGTTATTCCTTCGCGTATGATCTCGCCCATTGTCTCTCTCCTTTCGCTGTTATGTTGTTTTGGTTTTAAATATGATTTGCGTTCTAATTTATCACAAGTAAATCACAAATTCAACCACATATTTTACAAATTATTTGAAAATTTTCCTCGGAGAAAAGTAACTTATCACATCAAGCAGTTTTTCACCGGGCTCAATGAGTATCTTTAATCCTCCGTCATAGAAAATGGCATAGACATTGTCTGCATTCTGCTTGTCATGCGAGGTAAAATCCCTTGAAACGCACTGTCTGTTCTTATACTCTCCCATATGATCGCCGTTTACTCTGACAATGGCTTCCATCTTGTCAAGAGAAAGAGTCATTATGTGCTTTCTTCTTGACTGGCTGTAGATCGCATCTATATCTATCTCCTTTTCACAGTATGCATATTCGTATTCTACCTGGCTGTAGCTTCCGGCAAAATATCCGGCTGCTCCAAACGCCACGGCAACAGCATACATAAGGAGCCCGCCTCCGATAGCAGTTGCTCCCAGTACCGCCAGGGCACAGAGCACAAAGCATATGATCCTAAGTATCGCAAGCCCGATATTAGTCCTGCATTTTACCATTACCTCTACAATCTCATCTCTCATATCTTTATATCTCCCTCAAATGAAACCGTTGCGGGACCTGTCATATATACGACGTTTTCTTTTCTGTCCCATTCTATCTCAATGTTACCGCCAAGCACCTTTACGTTGACGCGTTCATCCGTAAGATTGTTTAGCACGCATGCAACGGCAGTCGCACAGCATCCTGTGCCGCAGGCAAGCGTCTCTCCTGTTCCTCTTTCCCATACTCGCATAAAAACATGATTTCTATCGATGATCTTTACAAACTCGGTGTTTGTCCTTTTGGGGAATCTCTCATGATTTTCAAAGTAGGGGCCGATCGCATCTATATCAAGGTTTTCAACATCCTCCATAAATACGACAGCATGAGGATTGCCCATCGATACACAGGTCATCTTATATTCGTTTGAGCAAACATTTATAGATTCGTCAATGACCTTTTCATTATCGCTTATGACAGGCACGAGTTTTGACTCAAGGATCGGAGAGCCCATGTTTACCCTGACTTTTTCTATCTTTCCATCCTCTCCCTTAAAAAGCGTCAGATACTTTACTGCTCCTGCACTCTCTACACTGATCTGTGTCTTGTCGGACAGACCGTGATCATATATGTATTTGCCTACGCAGCGGATGCCGTTTCCGCACATCTCGGATCTCGAACCGTCAGCATTGTACATCTCCATCTCGAATTCGGCGATCTTTCCGGGATTGATGAATATGAGTCCGTCGCTTCCTATCCCGAAATTCCTGTTGCTGAGTCTTATCGCAAGCTCGCTCTTTTTCTCATCCGGGATGTGTTCCTCAAACCCGTTCACATATACGTAATCATTGCCGCAGCCGTGCATCTTTGTAAATCTCATATCATTCTCCTAAGGTGTATCAAGATACTCTAAAAACTCTATCGCTCTGTCAAGGTGCGATGTATTTGAAATAATGATCGCATAACCGTTCTTATTTGGGAACATGTCATACTCTTTTATCTTTTCAAAATCGGTTATGTCTATGCAAAGAGCCTCGTATCTGCCTTTGTAATCCTGCTCGTATTCCTGCTCATAGCCTTCTATCCCCACTTCCTCAAACGGGAAATCATACCATACAAGCTTATCTTCATATTTTTTAAGATCATTATCAGGCAGTACCTTGGTAAGATCATATGCGCAGTCCTGGGCTCTGGCAAATTTCATGAAATCCTCATCGCACAGCATTACATCAAGCTCGCCCACAGCCACATTCATGAATACCTTCTGGATATTTGTCTGATTGTACTGATCGGCTGCATATACATCTATAAGATAATTGGGATCAATGATCAGCTCCTCTTTCTTTTCATCATACGTTATCGTTTTGGCAAAACCGTCAATGAACGCATTATAATCAAGTAGATCGACACTCTGACCGTTTACCACCAGCACCTGAAATATGCATTCCTTTCTGGTAGCAAAAAAGTGTATCACGCTTGCCAAGAGACATATCGCGACCACGCCTACTATGAAATGAACCTTATAATAGTAGATAAAGTATTTTGCTCTTTCCTTGCCGGTCTTGCTCTGCCATACTTTTTTTGCTTCGTTCTTTATTTCTTCATTTACCGAGTTGAATTCCTGAGGCATCCTTCTACCGCCCTATTTATAATTCTCTTGCCATGGCTTTAAGCTCATCAAGCGTAAACTCATAGTCCGTATTGCAGAAATGGCAGTTAACGCTTATGGGCTTTCCATCATCTATCATAGCCTTAAGTTCTTTTTTTCCTACGCTTATAAGCGCCTTCTTTACTCTGTCCTTGTCACAGTTGCAGTAAAACTTTATAGGCAGCTCATCCGTATAGTCTATATCAAATCCCTTTAACAGACATTCCAAAAGATACTCAGGGTCATCTCTTGTCTCGAGCATCTTTGTCACGGGCTCAAGATTCTTTATATTCTCTTCGAGCTTTTCAAGCACTTCATCGCTTGCAAAAGGCATGAGCTGTATGATGAATCCGCCCGCTCTTTTTACACTGGCATCATCCTTATTCATAAGGACACCCAGACCTACGCTGGATGGGATCTGCTCGGATGTGACAAAGTAATAGGTAAGATCTTCTGCCACTTCGCCTGTCTGCAGCATGACCTGTCCGCTGTAGGGCTCTTTAAGTCCCATATCCTTTATTACCTGAAGGTATCCGTTTCCGACAGCCCCTCCTACGTCTAACTTTCCAAGGCTGTTTGGAGGCAGCATCACATCGGGATTGTCAACATATCCCTTTACTCTTCCCTTGCTGTCGGCTGTTACCGTAGCCTTGCCCAAAGGTCCGTCTCCGATAAGCTGCAAAGTCACTATATCATCATCGCCCTTTAGCATCGCTCCCATCATAACGCCTCCGCTCATCAGTCTTCCGAGCGCGGCGCATGCAACAGGACTGAGTCCGTGCCTAATTCTAGCTTCTTCTACTGTATCACGTGAGACGCATGCAAAAGCTCTTACCTGGGCATTTGCTGCTGTCGCTCTGATCATCTTATCCATATCTTTTACTCTACTCTTCTTTATATCTCTTCTTTGGCTTTACGCATTTAGCCACTATGTGGATCCTCTGACTTGTATCGCTCACATCTTCTTTGGTGTCAGCATCGCTTGCTTCTAAAAACTCAAGTCCGGCTTCTTTGATAAACTGTTTCATCTGTGAAAGAGTATATCCTCTCTGATAATGAGTTTCCATGCTCTTTGAATACAGCTCTCCTTCTTTTGAAAAGATCGTAAGATCGTATTCATTGATCCTGTCCTCATCAGAATAGAAGTTTTCCCAGATAAAGCTGAAATCGTCCCTGTTTTCAGCGATCGTGCAGTCACCTATGACTTCTCTGTACTTATATACAGTATTAAAATCAAAGACAAAGATGCCGTCTTTGTCCAGATAGTTTTCAACAAGCTTGAAAGTAGTGATCACATCTTCATCGCTTAAAAGATAATTGATGCTGTCACAAATGCTCACTACAGCCCTTACAAGCATATCGCACGAGGCATCAACCCCTATCATGTCATAGCCTTTTTTTGAAAGCATCCTTGTAAACGTGCCTGTACCGCATCCCAGGTCAAGTACAAGCTCTTTTGGGACTTTATATCTTTCAAAGACTTTTATGACATAGTCAAGCCACTCATCATAGGGTGTATCATCCATAAATATGTCATAGCACTTGGCAAGACTCGTATAACTATCCATTAAGATATCCTTTTAAGAAGGTAATGACCTTATCCATCTGCTCGTCTGTTCCCATGGATATGCGAAGATGATCATCTATCCTGGGCTTGTTGAAGTATCTCACATAAATATTTTGTGCTTTAAGCGCTTCAAAGACTCATGCTTTGCAAATATGAAGTTTGTCTTTGAATCGGCAAAACTGAAGCCTAAAGCCTTAAGTTCCTTCTTTACTCTCTCCCTGGTAGAAACAGTCTTTGCTGTTATATCCTTAAAATAAGCATCATCCCTAAGCGCTGCAGCTCCGATCGCTATCGTGACGGGATTTAAGGTATATGAGTTGAATGAGAACTTCACATCCTTTAGATAATCGATTATCTTCTTTTGTCCGAATGCCATTCCTATACGTATGCCCGCAAGAGCTCTCGACTTGGAAAAGGTCTGAACAACAACAAGATTTTCATACTTATCTATAAGCGGTATCGCAGATTTAGCTCCGAAATCAACATATGCCTCATCAACGATCACGACTCTGTCCTTATTAAATGCTATGATCTCTTCTATATCTTCAAGCGGCATCTGAGCTCCGGTAGGTGCATTCGGATTTGCTATAACAACACCGCCGTTATCACACAGATAATCCTGTTTGATTATATTAAAATCCTCATCGAGCGCCTTTGTCTCATAAGGTATCCTGTAAAGATCCGCCCATACGTCATAAAAGCTGTATGTGATATCGGGAAAAATGATCGGCTTGTCTGAATTAAAATATGTAAGAAATGCAAGAGCCAGTACATCATCGGATCCTATTCCTACAAAGATGTTGTCACTTTTAAGATGATACGTTTTCGCAAGCTCTTCAACAAGCTCGGTAGCATTCGTATCGGGATATTTTCTTAGCCTGTCTGCATCAAAGCTTTTTATAGCTTCTGATACGAGCGGAGAGGGCGGATAGGGGCTTTCGTTTGTATTGAGCTTTATTAGATCGTCGCTCTTTGGCTGTTCACCCGGTGTATATGGTGTTACTCTTCTTATATTATCTTCAAAAGACATCTTATTCTCCTTATCTTTAATCAGCGGTAATCAACGACCGAATCGTGATATGTCTGCTTTATGAACTCTTCGGTCTCTTTTGAATTGAGTGCCTTTATAAGCTGCTTTGTCTTATCATTTCCTGTCTTGCTCTTATCCGTTACAAGACATATTGAAAACATATCAAGTATACCCGAATTTCGATTCTCGTCTCCAAGGGATGTGGCCGGATCTATACCTTGAAGCATAGCTCTGTTGTAGTCGCATATGATGAGTCCGTAAGCTTTTGCATCGGGCCATCCCGAATCAAGATCGACCTCTTCTAAAGATATGTTATGAGGATTGCTTGTAACATCCTCCATGCTCGCCTGATAGTAAACGTTCGGCTTAAGTTCTATAAGGCCCTTCTGCTCCAGGAGATAAAGCGCCCTGGCCTTGTTGACATCTCCCTTTATCACGGCGACCCTGACATTATTCGTTATCGAATCAAGATCGCTTATCGATCCTCCAAACAATGCTAGCGGTTCATAGTAGATCCTCTCTGCGATCTCAAGATCCGTACTGTTTTTCTTGTTGTAGCTGTCAAGGAATACCTGATTCTCATAAAGGCTTGCGTCAGCTTCACCGTTCAGTACCATTGCATTTGGCTGATCATAATCTGAGCAAATGACAGGCTCGATCATATAGTTGGTATTTATCAGTGACTCATCTGCTTTATTCAGTATCTCCTGTGCAGGCACACCCATCACTGCAACCTTTATAGCTTTTCGCTCTTTCATTGGCTGCTGAGTCTCATCTGCAGCTGTCTGACCGGAAGATGTGGCTGCTATGTCATTTACTGCAGTATCGATACTCTCTATCTGAACCTCTATTGCCTCATCGGTCTGTTCATCCTTCCCGCAGGCCGCAAGCAAAATGCATATGAGGCAGGCATATAAAAACGCCGTTTTTCTTTTCATAAAACTGTATGTTCCTTTTTATACATATTAATAAGATAAAACCCGTGGCAAATTATACCATAAAGCCCGTTTGCCCTCAAGTATGTAAGGAAAACGCAAAAATGTCATTCGTTAAATCATGTTTTAACTCATGTTTTTGATCAAAAATGTCATTTTAAATTGTTTTGAGGCATAAAATTCCGCCCGTGATTTATATCGGGCATTTTCGTGCTTTATGCCCCTGCATGTCCCGATATATCAATATATCCTTGATCAAACGTCCAAAATGATGAATTTTTGCTTGCAGGATTTCCTGCATTTTTGCAATTTTGAAAGTTTACATAATTATTTATCTTGCAAGGATTCTTCAAAATGAAATTTTTTAACCTTTTTCAACGCGCGATTCTACATATAGATTCCGCTTTTATGTAAACACTACATATAGATGTCTGACTTGCAGGATTCTGATATAAATTTGTCAATCTTACAAATCATAATTTACTAACCGGCAGTTTTTACTTGCAAATGGTTTGTTATTTATTTCATACCACATCATATTGTAGTATCACTTTTGAGAAAAATAGCGGACCCCTTTTTGAGATCCGCTATGTCATATCACAGGTACTAAATCATTCTTTAGCATTTTGCCGATATGATTTAGCATTGATCACTGCTATTTTCGCCTTTTAGTCCATCACCATTATTCTTACCTGATTCAATGCAATTTCTTTGGCAGCTTGAATGTGGCGATATTGTTACTGATTATGTCCGAATGATCCTCTTTGCTATCTATCACATTAAGCCAGGCTTGCTGGACATCCGATAGTCTGCCGCCGTAGCTTTTATGTTTTTGCTCTTCTATCAGCAATTCTTTCTTAAGAGATTCTTTTGATCTCCTTTCTTCAAACCACGGCAATAGATAACACTCAATCGCATCCATGACATTTTGAAAACTCACTTGCGCGCTTTTCTCATCAGCATAATCCCACCATACATCCCTGTTACATATCAGCTTCCCTAATCTATCACCCAGATCGTATGACAAGAAGGAATGAGGCACATATAACGCTATCAATGCATAGTTTACCGTAAATGTCTTGGATCCATACTGTTCTTTTTGCAGGTTGATATATTCCAATACATCAACATCGTTCCTTCTTGCATAAGAATTGGTTTTATACTTTACAAACCCTTTTTGCTGTAAGAATATTTCCAGTCTCTTTTTCTGCTCTTTGAAAAATAAGTCTGCGGCATGCTTATCAATAGATGCCATTTCTTCATCTGATCTAATATGTACTGAAACATTTCCGCGTAACTTAAATTTCTTAAACATGATTCCCTCTTAAATAAAAATGCTTCTCAAAATCAATCGAGGAGCATTTCTACATTTAAACAGCTGACCGCTGTTATGTGTTATATCTTATATTTTTCCTGTGATCATTCTTTAGCTGACTCAACGCTCTTTTCGCTCCTGATATCTATCACAGGACCGCCGGTACCGTTTATGTAATCGCCCGTTATCACGACTCTTCCTATATTGTCATCCTTTGGTATCTCATACATGATATCCAGCATGAATTCCTCGATGATAGATCTTAGGGCTCTTGCACCGGTATCCTTTTCAAGTGCTTTTTCAGCTATAGCCTCTAGAGCGCTGTCATCAAACTCAAGCTTGACCTCATCCAGTTCAAGAAGCTTTGTATACTGCTTTAGTATCGCATTCTTAGGCTCCTTTAATATCTTTACGAGCATTTCCTTGGTAAGGCCCTGCAATGTATAGATGACAGGAAGTCTTCCCAAGAACTCAGGGATCATGCCAAACTTCTTCAGATCCTCAACGGTTACCTTTTCAAGTATGTTCTTGTCCTTGTCAAACTTGTCCTTAAGCTCTGCTCCGTAACCTATAGAGGTGGTCTTGTGAAGGCGCTGCTTGATTATCTCGTCAAGATCAGGGAAAGCTCCGCCGCAGATGAACAAGATATTTCTCGTATTTACGGTAGTCAAGGGGACCATTGCATTCTTGCTCATCGCTCCCACAGGGACTTCCACATCTGCTCCCTCCAAGAGTCTTAAAAGGCCCTGCTGTACGGATTCTCCGCTAACATCTCTTGAATTATTGTTCTTTTTCTTAGCTATCTTGTCTATCTCGTCAATAAAGACGATACCCATCTCAGCTCTGTCAACATCATTGTCTGCAGCAGCCAAAAGCTTTGATATCACGCTTTCGATATCATCGCCGATATATCCGGCTTCCGTAAGGGATGTCGCATCAGCGATCGCAAGCGGGACATCAAGAAGTCTTGCAAGCGTCTTTACCAGATATGTCTTTCCGCTTCCTGTCGGACCGATCATTAACATATTTGATTTCTCGATCTCGATCTCATCCATCGTACCTGTCGCAACCCTCTTGTAATGGTTGTATACAGCTACGGAAATGACCTTCTTTGCGTGTTCCTGACCTATTACGTATTCATCCAGCTTAGCCTTTATCTTGTGAGGCTGAGGGATATTCTTAAGATCTATTATCGGCTTCTTATCCTTGGCAGCCTTCTTAACCCTTGATCTTTGAGCCATGCCGCCTCCGGCAAGGTCTGCAAGATTAAGGAAGCTGATATTGGGGAATCCTCTCAGATACTTCTCAAATTTGATGCTCGCATCCTGAGGTCCTTCCTCCTGCTTCTTTTCGGGTTCTTCAGGTGTCTCGGTCGGAGTCTCTTTTTGAGGCTCTGTCTGAGGCTTTTCAGGCTTCTCTTCAGGTTCTTCCTTAGTCTGATCCTTTGATTCCTGAGGGAAGCTCCATCCCGGTATGCTCTCAAACATCTTGTCAAGTCCCATGTTCTTTATAAGATCATAGGATCTGTTCATGCAATCCTCACATACGCACAAATTGCCGGGCAGTTTTACCATCCGCCCGGCTTTGCTTTCCGTTCTGTGACACATCATGCATACATCTTCGTAATTGCTGTTGTTGTTATCCATAAACTCCTTATTCCGAAGGCATCACGTCTTTGCCCACCAGTTCAAGCGTAAGCTTCTGTGACTGGTATGATCCGGAATCATCTAACCTTTCTATCGTTATCTCAACAGTCTCACCCGCTTCATAATATGCAAGGTTCTCCTGCAGCTTTTCCATGCTGTTTATAGTTGTTCCTTCGAACTTCGTAATGATATCGCCCTTGCGAAGACCAGCCTTTTCGGCTCCTGTGTTTTCATATACCTCGTATACGTATACACCTTCGGGGAAATCGTAGATCTCTGCCATCTCTGCAGATACACCTCTTCCGGAAATACCGAGATATCCTTTATCTCCTTCAGATACCGCTGCTTTTGTCTTCTTTGTCTTAAGATCATCTATGATCGGGAGTGCCTTTGATATAGGTATTGCATAACCCATGCCCTCTACAGCGCTTCCGCCGATCTTGTTGGAATTTATACCTATTACCTGTCCCTTGACGTTTAAGAGTGCTCCGCCGCTGTTGCCGGGATTTATAGCTGCATCAGTCTGGATGAATCCCTGTGAGAATTCTCCTTCGGATACCTCAAGCTCTCTGTCGAGTGCAGATATGACACCGGTCGTTACCGACTGTCCGTATCCGAGAGCGTTTCCTATGGCTATTGCGGGCTCGCCGACCTTAAGCTCATCAGAATCGCCAAGCTCTGCTATGCTTATCGCATCCTTGGTGCTTCCATCCAGATCATCCTTTGCTACAGCTATAACGGCAACATCCATGTCCGCATCAGCTCCCTTTACGTGAGCTTTCGCATCAGATCCGTCGATAAACTGTACTTCCAAAGACTCGGCATCAGATATAACGTGATTGTTCGTAGCTATCAAGAGCTCATTGTCATTCTCGCCGATTATTATACCCGAACCGCTCGCTTCAGCTTCTTCCGAATACATCTGTCCCCAGAAATTGGCAGTTGCAGTGTATTTGTTGGTTATAGATACGACACTTGGCATAACCTTGTCAACAACGTCTGTCACATCCGTGACAACTGTGGATGCCTCTTCGACATTCTTGATGGTGTCTATGACAGATCCGTCTATCGCTTCCTTGTCCTTGTCTCTTGCAAGCTTTGAAAGGATATCCTTTTCGATCTGTGTCTTGTAGGCTTCCTTGTCAAATTCTTCGGTCTGCTCTTTTGCATCTTTTGTATAGTATTCAACAACTCCGAATGCCACTGCGGCACATAGTCCGAATACAAGACCCGATGCTATTATAACGGCGAGCTTTCCGAAAAACCTTGAAACCCTGCCTGTTTTTTTCTTTTCGATTGCTTCGTATTCATTTTCCATAATGCTACCTCCTATTCGGTATCTACAGAATAGTAAGTAATTGTGACCAAATTGTGTTTAAATTATTTCATTTTTATGAAATGAATCTAATCAAAGTATTCTCTCTGGGAAGAAAATGCTCTTACAATCCCCTTGGGAAGCTTCTCATATCTTAATCCCAGCTTGAATCCCGTATACTTGCATCCGCAGTTATATATATATCCCACAGCCTTAAAGGGATGTCCCGATCCAAGAAGCTGTTTTAGAACGCTCTTTACCATGCGCTTTCCTTCGCCATCCTGTGTGACGCCTTCAAAGACTAGAGGATTCTGAGCATGGCTGACTCCGTTGTCAAAATTTCTTTTAAACTGCTCCCGTCCGCTGTATTCATGAGAATGATATACGCAAGCCTCGGCGCAATACGCGATACTGTAACCTGCCCTTAAAGCTTTTGCCGCATAGATCATATCCTCATTGAATATGGTCCTGTCTATAAATCCGCCAAGTTCATTAAATATGCGCATGTTGTAGGCACAGCATACATTGCTGCAAAAGAAAGCCTTTATCTGCATGCTCTCTATGTCTTTTGCGCTTTTTACGATGCTTTCATCAGGATAATTAAACTGTCTTGTGAGCTTTTCCGTTATCGAGCTGTTCTCATATGCTAACTGTCTTGCATAGCTTGCGGCGATTTTCTCATCTTTGAGAGGCTCTACAAGCTTTTCTATAAGATATTCATCCTTTGGAAGAGCATCCATCGTCATCATTATACAGATATCGGCCTTTGACATATGCATTGCCGTATTTCTTGTATGTCCGTGGTCAAACTCTTCCTTTTTGATATGACTTATCTCGATCCCTGAAAGGATACCCTTGTCATCACAGCCTGATTCAAACTCCCTAAAGCAGTCTTCATCCGTATTTATGACGATTATCCTGTCGGGGAGCACAGTCTGCCTCTTTAGCATCAAAAGAAGCTCTATGAAGCCCTTTTTAGGCTTGTATGTGGGTATTATGACATCTATGCTCATAATTATCCTAAAATCGCCAAAAAGACCCCTTGGGGCCTTTTTGATCAATGAATCTATCTGCCTGTATCTGATGATACCTTGTTGCTGTACTGCTGAACCTGTGCCGAAACCTGATATGCGGCATCATCGAACAGGAAATTATGCAGAAGTGATACGTTCTGTTCAAGATTGACCGGGATTACACAGCTACCCTTGCTGCCTACGGTGCCGGTAGCTCTGTTTGATTCAAACGGGAATCCGTCGCTTCCTGTTATGTTGTATTTTGTTACATTTGAAAGCATTGCCGTCATCTCATCCACGTCTAGCGATGTAGATACATTCGGCAGTGCCGCGTTAAGTATCTTGTTAAGAGTTGCCGGATCGGACTTCTTGCAGACATCCATTACAGCGGCAAGCACCGTACGCTGCCTTTGAGCTCTCATGAAGTCATCGCCGACATATCTGATCCTGCAGTAGGCGGTTGCCTGAAGACCGTTTAGAAGCTGCATTCCGGGCTCCTTGACCGCTATATAGTCAACGCCTTCGGTTGCCGTATATGTCTTTTTATCGGTCGTCTTTCCGACCATGCTTATCTGATAGTTGTTAAGGTGAACTATCTCGTTTTGCTGAACATCGATATATACTCCGCCGAGTGCGTCTATCGTCTCTATAAGACCTTCAAATCCGACGGTAACGTAATCGGTGATATTTAGGTCCATGTTCATGTTGAGCATGTTGATGGCCTGTTCGGGGCCTCCCTTGGCATATGCCGCATTGCACTTATTGTATGAGTCATTGCCTAGGTTAAGATATGTATCTCTGTATACGGAACAGAGTCTGATATCACCGGTATCATTGTTTATGGAAGCAATGATGATCGTATCGGATCTTGTTCCCTTACCAAGGCTTCCTTCTCTTGAATCTACACCGAAAAGGGCTATGTTCTTGTACCCCTTTAACGTAACGTTTTCCGCTACGGTATCGTTCATCTTTGCCTTGATCTCTTCTTCATCGATCTTTACTTTTGTTACCTTCTCGGCTTTGGTCACTCCGTAGACTACTACTACAAGGAGTACCAGTACGAAAAACTCGGCGATCAAAAGAAGTATCTTGTTTCTCTTCTTTCTTGCCCTCTTCTTAGCCATTGCCCGCCGTTTTGCGGCCTGTGATGTTGCCATAGTTATATACTCTCCGTTCTTTTACTTTAATACGCGTTCTTAAATCCCTTGAATATGGTCAGGAAAAGTATCTTGATATCAAACCCGAACGTCCAGTTCTCGATGTAATACAGATCATAGCTTATTCGCTTGTGTATTGAGGTATCTCCTCTGAAGCCGCATACCTGAGCCCATCCGGTAAGTCCCGGTCTGACCTGGTGCTTTATCATGTAGCGAGGTATCTCCTCTTTGAACTGTTCGACGAACTGCGGTCTCTCGGGTCTGGGTCCGACCAGACTCATGTCCCCTTTTAGGATATTGAATAACTGCGGCAGTTCGTCAAGATTGAACCTTCTCATGACCCTTCCGCTCTTTGTGACTCTCGGGTCATCCTTGACTGTCCAGCCCTTCTGCTCCTGCGCAGCATCCTGAACACGCATCGTTCTGAATTTATATATATTAAAGGACTTGTTGTGAAGTCCTATTCTTTCCTGCTTGAATATGACAGGTCCCTTGCTAGAAAGCTTGACTATAAGGGCAAGTATCAGCAAAAGCGGTGACAGCACGATAATGCCCGCAAGCGATAAAACAAAGTCGCATATACGCTTTATCAGCGCATTGAATGTATTGGACAACGGTACATATCTTATATTAATGACGGGCAGTCCGTCAAGTTCTTCCGTATAAGGGCGGTTAGGTATAAGGCTGCTGTAATCAGGGATGAACTTGGTGTGAACTCCCGATTTTTCGCATTTGCTCACTATATCCGCCAGGATATCGTAATCTGACAGAGGCAGTGCTACAGCTATCTCATCGAGCGTGGCATCTGGCAGTATCACATCGATATCCTCAATGATCCCCACTACCTTTACGCCTTTGTAAACCGTTCCTATCGGCACGTTGTTATCAAGGATACCTCTTACGACATACCCCCACTGCGGATTGTCGTTTATCCTGTTTATATATTCCTCCGTTGCTCTCGAATAGCCCACTATAAGGATATACTTTAAATTATATCCTTTCTTTCTGAACCTCCTTAGCACGGATCTTATGACACATCTTATCGCAAAAGCAAAAATAGTGTTCGTGACAGCAAATATCGCTATAAGTCCACGGGAGAAATCCTCTACCTTAAACAGCGTGATGCTGATCATGAATGCTGCAACGCCGATCGCATTGGCTCTGAACACCGTCGCAAGCTCTGTCTCAAGCCTCTGAGAACGCTTGGGTGCATACATTCTGTTCATATAATATATGATCAGATATCCCGGCACCAAATAATAGAGTGCGGAGAAGTAGAATGAGGGCGGATGAGCAAGTGTTGACCCATCAGAAAACAGCCCTTCAAACTTAAGGAACCAAGCGAGTAAATATGAGGCAGCGACTACAAGCCCGTCTAAAACAATGTGAAGTTGATTAAAATACTTCTGATTGTCTTTAATCATTACTCCCCATGTACCTTTCAAAGTTAAAAATCAAACATTAACTAATTGATTATACCAATTTTAGCTTATACAAACAAGCGTCTGATGATATTGACCCAAAGCAGTATCTGTATCTTTATGTAATTTGCAATATTACTCAGCTTAAAGACAACCTTGTGTTCTCTTGCCTTTTTTGAAAAGCTAAGCTTAAATCCTTCAATAAGTCCCGACAGATATATTCTTCCAAATCCCTTTAGTATAAAGAAGATGATCTTTATAAGAAAACCTATAACAAGAAACGGAAGGTTTATTATGAGCTGGATAAGAGGCATGTTCTTATATATGATGTATATGCTGTTTCTGCTTGCCAGCTTTATCTTGAATTCATTATACCTTGAACCGCTGAATCCGCTTCCCGCATGATAGCAGACAGCTGACTGGCAGAACATGTTTTTATACCCTGAGATAAGGGCCCTGTAGCCTATGTCAACATCTTCAAGGTATGCAAAATGCTCTTCATCAAACAGCCCTATCTCATCAAATATGCTTCTTCTGTAAATGGATGCTCCGCCGCACGCAGAAAAGATGAGGCAGTCCTTTTTTGCGTAAGCATCTGCCTTTTTGTTCTTATATGCCGCATATGCCCATCCGAGAGCACAGTAATGATCGCCCGCTCCGTCTAAAAGCTCAGGAGA
>CADAPR010000049.1 GCA_902789785.1 uncultured Lachnospiraceae bacterium | reverse complement strand
GATGAGGATTCTAATATACGCTTCGTTGAAGAAGAGATAAAGGAACTCACATCAAATGTAAAAACGGTCGCATTCGGTATGGGAATCGGAGTAAGTAAAGAGACCGAACGGGTTCTTTTGTATCTTTTAGAAAATTACAAGGGAAAGCTCATAATAGATGCGGACGGACTAACACTTCTTTCGAATATTGATAAAAAAACAATACGGGATGCAGAGTGTGAGATAGTGCTGACTCCGCATATAAAAGAGTTTTCAAGACTAACCGGAATGAGCATAGATAGCATTCTTGAAGATCCGGTAAGATACGCGCTTGAATATGCGAAAGACACGAAAACCACAGTGCTGCTCAAAGGACCGTCAACAGTTGTGACAAATGGCAGCGTGGTTTACATAACTGATAAGGGCTGCCCGGGAATGGCAACAGCTGGAAGTGGAGATGTGCTCTCAGGCATACTATCCGCTGTGTGTGCATACATTCCAGATATAACAAGAGCAGCTATAGCCGGAGCATATATAAATGGTCTTGCGGGTGAAATGGCGCAGGAAAAATACGGAAGCATAAGCATGACAGCCTCGGATACGGCTGCAAACATTGCCGGGGCAATAAATTCTATTGGAGGAGAATCCTAATGGCAGATTGGATAATCGTTGTAGATGATGACGTCAATAATCTAAAGATGGCGGGACACATCCTAAGCAAGGCAAATATGAGAGTCACGGCACTCAAGTCGGGACAGGCTCTTCTTGATCAGATAAAAGAAAAGGGCGAACCTGACCTGATACTGCTTGATATCAAGATGCCTCAAATGGATGGCTTTGAAACGCTGGAAAGATTGAGGATATGGGAAAAGGAAAATGCAAAAGAAGAGGTCCCCGTTATATTTTTGACCGCTGATGAAAAAGGCGAAACAGAAAAACAGGGTTTTGAAGCAAGTGCATCAGACTTTATCCGTAAACCTTTCGATCCTGATGTATTAGTCAGAAGAGTTGAGAGCATATTAACGAAACAGAAAAGGATCAGCAGGCTCTCCCAGGAAGCAAGTACTGACAAGCTCACCGGCTTTTTGAACAAGGCGGCGATCCTTGACAGATTTCCGGGAATCTGTGCATCTCAGGCGGGAAGCCTGCTGATGATAGATCTTGATTCGTTCAAGCTCGTTAATGATATATACGGTCACGACTGCGGTGACAAGGTACTTATCGCCTTTGCTGACATAATCAGAAGATATGCAACAGAGGGAAGCTATCTGGGAAGACTCGGAGGAGATGAATTCATAACCTTTTTGAGTGGAAGGACAAGAGAAGACGACATAGCGGGTTTCTGTGAGAACGTTAACAGGGATATTGTTTTAGAAGCAAAAAAACTCATGGGTGAGGATATGAACATTCCACTCGGAGCATCCATCGGAGCCGTGCTTGTTCCTCATCAGGGCAACGAATATGAGACACTTATAAAGCTGGCTGACAGAGCTTTATACAATGTCAAGGAAAACGGAAAGCATGGCTATGCTCTCTACAGATCGGAACTGTTTACGGAAGATGATACAAATGTTGAGACGGATCTAAAAACGCTCTCTGCCATCATGGGTGAGAGGAACATTCCGGATAAGGCGCTGTGTCTTGACAGGGATGCGTTCGCATATGTGTACAGATTTGTTACAAGATATATAATCCGCAAGCATATCAGCGCATGCAAGATACTCTTTACGCTTTCTGCAGGTGAAGGGATAACGGAAGAATTCTTTGCGGAAAGATGCGACAGATTCGGAGTATTTGTAAGGGAAAACTTAAGAAAATCTGACGTTGTAATGCGAAGCAGACACAATCAGTATTTTCTGTTCTTAACTGATATTCATGAAAGCGCCATAGAAAAAGTCATCGGAGATCTTGTAAGAAAGTGGCATGAAAAATACGGCGAAGAGATCGTTGTCACATTTGAGACAGAGTTTTTGGGAGACGCTGTAAATGTACAGAGAAATTCCAATGAGACAAGGATAGTAGTTGTTGATGATGATGTGACAAATCTTAAGATGGCAGGAAATATCTTAAGCAAGGGAGGCTTTTACGTAACTGCACTGAAATCGGGAAAAGCACTGCTTGAGTATGTGGAGACAAATGTCCCAAGCCTCATACTGCTTGATATCAAGATGCCCGATATGGACGGATATGAGACATTAAAACAGCTTAGGACCATGGGCGGAGAGATAGCGGATATTCCTATCATATATCTTACTGCCGATGACAGTGATTCGGCAGAGAACAAGGGATTATCGCTAGGAGCGATGGACTTTGTAAAAAAACCGTTCGTACCCGAGGTGCTGCTGCAGAGAGTAAGACATATAATCGAGCTCACAACGCTGCAAAAGAGTCTGAGCAATGAAGTGGAGAAGAAGACACGAGAAAACAGAGAGCTCTTCATCCATGTCGTTCAGGCTCTGGCAAAGGCGATCGATGCCAAGGATACATACACAAACGGCCACTCTGGAAGAGTTGCCGATTATGCGAGAGAGATCGCAAAAAGGTACGGATATAATGAAAAGAAGCTTGATGATATATACATGATGGGACTTTTGCATGATGTAGGAAAGATCGGAATCCCGGATGCTGTGATCAACAAGCCCGACAAACTTGATGAGGAGGAATTTGATATCATCAAGTCGCATCCCGTGATGGGGGCTAAGATACTGCAGAGGATACCTGAGATGCCTTCTCTTGCTACCGGTGCAAAGTGGCATCACGAAAGGTACATAGGCGGAGGATATCCAGATGGACTGTCAGGTAATGACATACCGGAAGAAGCTAGGATAATCGCTGTAGCGGATGCCTATGATGCCATGACTTCTCACAGAAGCTACAGAGAGGCTCTTTCACAGGAGCAGGTAAGACAGGAGATAGAAAACGGCAGGGGAACGCAGTTTGATCCTGTATTTGCCGATATCATGCTAACCATGATAAAAGAAGACACTCATTACAACATGCGAGAGGAATAGTAATTGAAAAACAAAGGGAAAAACGAATTACATGAATTGGCTCGCCTGATCCTTTTAATAATGATGGCACTGTTCACAACGGTACTGATCGTTTTAAACAGGATGCTTAAATGGGAGATATGGATGATCCCCGTTCTGATCACTTGTACTCTCATCTGCTGGCTGATACATATATCTGGAAGAATGGCATACAGGACGCAGCTGTACATAAGCGGTATAGTGCTTGTGTTCATGATGTTTTATTATACCGTCAATGTGCCTACGGTTTATGACAGTACGGGACTTATTGTCCTTGTGCTTGTGCTTTTTGCATTCTGCGGTGAAAAACTGCTCATTATGATAGGACTTGCGGCAGGCTATTCGGGGATGATAATCCATCTGATCCTTAAGAGTGAAAGCAGCGGGCTTGATCTTCAAAGATCAAACATAATCAGGGTTGTATGGCAGTTCATACTGATACTGTTAGCTACTGATTTTGTAAACAGAGCTGCGGATGCATGGAGAAAGACTATCAACAACTTCCAGGAAAAGATCGACGAGGTTACCGAGGAAAACAACAGGGCAAACAATTTTTTGGCAAATGTATCTCATGAGATAAGAACGCCTGTAAATGCAGTTATGGGTCTGTCGAGCGTCCTTAAAAAGGAATCTCTTCCCGGGCCAGTCATGGATAACGTAACAGCTATTTCCGAGGCAGGACACAGAGTTGCGGAACAGATCGGAGATATCTTAGATTATACCGAGATCGATATGGATAAGCTCTCTGTAACAAAGGAAAGCTATATGATCGCTTCCTTGGTAAACGACCTTCTCGTACAGCTTTCGTTTACGAATGACTACGGCCTTGATCTTGTTGTCGATATGGAAGCAGGTATTCCTTCAGAACTTATAGGAGACAGCAGCAAGATAAAAAAGATACTCTGGCATCTTATCGGTAACGGATACAAATATACCGACAAAGGCGGAGTCTATGTACATATTTATCCGGTTGAGAGAGAATACGGGATCAATCTGATACTCGAAGTCAAGGATACCGGCATAGGCATGGATGATGATGAGATAGATCATATCTATGATAAGTTTTATCAGTCAGATTCCAATAACGTACGTGTAGTAGGAGGACTGGGACTGGGGATCCCCATAGTAAACGGATTTACAAAGGCTATGGGAGGAGTTATCGTCATCGAGAGCGAACCCGGTGAGGGAACAACGGTACGAGTAAGCATTCCCCAGACTGTGACCGATTCTGCACCCTGCATATCTGTAAGAGACAGGGAAAACTGCGTAGTAGCAGGTTTCCTTGGATTCATGACCACTGGACATCCAAAGATCAGGGAATACTATATGGAAATGATCGCTCATCTCGTGAGCGGTCTTGGCGTGTCATTCCACAGGGTTGAATCAAGGGAGCATCTTGAAAAGCTCGTAGAAGAGACCAAGATCACGCATCTGTTTGTTGGAACGGGCGAGTATCTTGAAAACAGGAACTATATCGAAAGCCTTGCAGAAAAGATGAACGTGGCAGTTGTTGCCGACAGAGGATTCGATGTTGAGACTGATCAAAAAATCGCCATACTTGCAAAGCCTTTTTACGGAACACAGGTAGCTAACTTCCTTAATCATTCATTTGAGGACAGCACTGAAAGCGGTGAAGAGGTTATGACATGTCCTGGCATCAAGACTTTAGTCGTTGATGATGAGCCTATGAATCTGTGGGTTGCAAAGGGCATATTTGAAACGTACGGAATGGTCGTTTCAACGGCTGACAGCGGACAGGAAGCTATCGATATGTGCGAGATAGCGGATTTCGATATCATTTTCATGGATCATATGATGCCGGGTATGGACGGTGTGGAGACCATGAAGAGACTGCGTGCTAATGCACAGAAGAAAAACAAGGAGCTGTGTATCGTTGCACTTACCGCCAATGCGATAAGCTCGGCCAAGGAGATGTTCTTGTCAGAAGGCTTCGATGGATTCATACCAAAGCCGGTTGAGATCACAGAACTTGAGAGGGTGTTGAAGAGAGTCCTTCCAAAATCTGCCATTCAGTTTGAAAGGAAAGCAGATAATAACCTGCCTGCATCAGATCAGAAAGAGGAAAAAAAGCAAGAATCGGATGCATTTGAAATCCTTGAAAGAATAGGAGTTGATACGATGCAGGGGCTTTCATACTGCCAGAAAGACAAAAACTTCTACTGCCAGCTTCTTTTGGAGTATGCAAAGAACAGTGAAGAGAAGATAAAGAATCTTCAAAACTATTATGATAGTAATGACTGGGAGGATTATTCGATAAGGACTCATGCCGTGAAGAGTACGTCAAAGATGATCGGCGCTATTGGATTGTACGATACGGCAAGGTTTTTAGAGGAAGCCTCAAAGAACAAGGATATCGACGAGATAAACAGGAAGCATGATGAGTTCATGATCCGCTATACAAAACTTATGAATACCATAAATGAACTGTTTGCTAAAGATGCTGACTCAAAGAATGAAGAAGATGATGACATACTTGAATTTGAGCCTGCAGACAGTATTAAAGGAGGTGAGGACAATGAATGATTCCAATCAGAAAAAACTGTTTTTAGTCCTCTCGGCCGTAACCATGCCTCCTATGTTTATATATTTCTTTGCGATCAGTCTTTCGGGATACGGCGTAAACATGTATATGGACAATGTATATATGTTCATACTTATGATCGTCTGTTTTATACTTACATGGGTCGGAGTTAAATATGACAAGATAAAATATGTAGCGCCTGTCATAGCGCTTTTGCAGGTACTGATAATCATTCCCGAGACAGCAGCCTTTGCCGAATTCGGAATGGGCTCTACCATATGGTTTGCTGCAGGCGTGCTCTACGTAATGATAATAATAGAGGGATGGATCAGATATGCACTTCTTTTGGTGGAAGCTATCATGGCGGCATCGGTCCATCAGTACTACTACGATATGTCGACATACAAGCACGATTTTACTCCTGCCGAGTATGCAATCTCATACTGTTCTGTACTCATGGTCTCTGTAATGATAATCGTAATGGTAGGATATGAGATCAAGCTGTTAAAGGAAGCTACATTAAAGGCTCAGGAACAGAGAAAAGAGATCGAGGAATTAAACCGTGCCCAGAACAGATTCTTCTCGAGCATGAGCCATGAGATAAGAACACCTATAAATACGATCATAGGCCTTAATGAGATGATACTCAGGGAAGATGTATCTGATGAGGTAGTAGAGGATGCCAAGAATATCCAGTCAGCATCAAAGATGCTGCTCTCACTGATCAATGACATTCTGGACATGTCCAAGATAGAATCAGGAAAGATGGATATAGTTAGAGCGCCGTATGATGTAGGAAAGATGCTGTCAGATATCGTAAACATGATCTGGATGAGAGCCGAGCAAAAGGGGCTTAAATTTTCCATTGATGTGGATCCACAGCTGCCGGCCCAGCTGTTTAGCGATGAGATAAGAATAAAACAGATACTCATAAATCTTTTGAACAATGCCGTAAAGTATACTCAGGAGGGTGAAGTATCCCTTTCCATAAACTGCAGAAGAACCGATGAATCAAAAGTGCTTGTTACATATTCTGTTGAAGATACAGGTATGGGTATCAGAAAAGAGAGCATACCTTATCTTTTTGATGCATTCAGAAGAGAGGACGAAAAACAGAACAGATTTATCGAAGGAACGGGACTTGGTCTTTCGATAGTCAAGCAGCTAGTCAATCTCTTGGGCGGCGAGGTCTCGGTTAACAGCGTATACACAAAAGGATCTACATTTGTTGTTTCAATAGAACAGGAGATAGTTGAAGACAAGGCTATCGGAAAATTCGAACCTGAAAGAACACATACGACACCGGCAGCGGAGCACTATCATCAGAGCTTTGAGGCTCCCGAAGCCAAGATACTTGCGGTAGACGATGACTCGGCTAACCTTATGGTAGTAAAGAAGCTGCTCAGAGATACATTGGTTCAGATCGACACAGCTATGAGCGGTTCAGAGGCGCTTGAACTTACTGAGGACAAACGCTACGATGTGATCTTTATGGACCATATGATGCCGAAGATGGACGGAATAGAATGCTTCCATTCCATCAGGGAGCAGACCGGAGGTCTTAACAAGGAAACTCCGATATATGTGTTCACAGCTAATGCCGGAAGCGAGAACCAGTCTCTGTATATGAGAGAGGGCTTTGACGGATATATCCTTAAGCCTGTTGATGCACGTATGCTTGAAGAGACTCTGCTTTCGATACTGCCAAAGGATCTGGTCAAGATAAAACGAGAATCTGGATCCAAGTATGAGACTGACAGGGTAGTTCGCGATATCAAGCGCACCATCCCGTTACTTATTACCACAGACAGTGTAGCGGATCTTCCGCAGAGTCTTGTAAACGCATTTAAGATACCGGTATTTCCTTACAGAGTCCATATGGACGGCGGAGTATTTGCTGATAAGCTGGAAGTGAGCGGGGATGTCATGATCCGCTACCTAGAAGATAAGAAGACTGATGCAAGAAGTGAAGCACCGGAGCCGGCTGACTATGAGAAATTCTTTGCGGAACAGCTTTCAAGAGCTCAGCATATAATACATATCGCCCTTGCAAAACATGCCAGCAAAGGCTATGCAAATGCAACTGAAGCAGCACGCTCGTTCTATAATGTAAAGGTATATGATTCCGGACACCTCTCAAGCGGAATGGGACTTATGGCATTGGCTGCCAGAGAGATGGCTTCTTCGGGACAGTTTGATACCGACATAATAATAAAGGAACTGGATAAGAAAAAGACGAAGATCAACACAAGCTTTATAGTTGATTCTACAGAATATCTGCACAGAAGCGGCAGGATGTCGGAGTGGATGTACAAGCTAAGCACGGCTCTTATGATCCATCCGGTTATCGTGATGAAAAAGAGCGGAATGAATGTCGGTACTATAATACTTGGAAGTCGTGAGAGAGTGTGGAAGAAATATATCACAAGAACTCTTGCTAACAGTTCGGATATAGATACCTCTGCACTATTCATCACCTATGCCGGTCTTACCAGAGCACAGCTGGATGAGATAGTACACGAGGTATCGGCGCATGTCAAATTTGAAAAAGTCTATTGTCAAAAGGCATCGCCTGCAATATCCATAAACTGCGGACCCGGAACTTTCGGGTTGTTATTCTCAAGAAAATGATCTTAGAGACTGAATTTATTGATTATGTCGTTAAGATCTGAAACAGCATCTTTGCATTCCTTAACCTGATCAACACTTCCGGCGGTCTCACCGACCATGTCGGAAGTTTTTTCAGCTATATCGGTAACACCTGAAGCAGATTCGTTTACTGTCGTATCGATACCGTTTATTGCGCCTACGATGTTTTCAATGTCTGAATTAAGGATTTCGATGTTTTTCTTGATGGTATTCATGCTGTTTCCGAATGTATCTGCGTCACTTCTGTACTGATCACTGACTTTTTCGAATTCCTGATAATCGTTCATAACGTTTGTCTCAAGGAATGTCGTAGTCTGTGACAGGCAGTTTGACATCTGGCTTACGGCGTTGTTTACATCAGTAACGATTTCGCTGATGTTCTTAACGGCTTCTGAAGTCTGTGTTGCAAGGTTGCTGATCTCTGTAGCTACAACCGAGAAGCCTCTGCCTGCTTCGCCTGCTCTTGCTGCCTCTATCGAAGCATTGAGAGCAAGAAGGGAAGTCTGAGAAGATATCTCCATGATGGTACCGGTAAGCTCATTGATCTTGTTGACTGCCTGAGATGCCACGATGGCTTCATCAGATTTAACCTTGACGGTTTCATACATTTCAATTGTCTTTCTGCTTGCTTTTTCTGTAGTTGCCGCTAGCTCGTTTGCTCTGGTAACTATCTCGCGCGAAAGGCTGGTGCCGTCATCGGCAAGTTTTTCTATGCCGCGCGCATTATCCTGAATACTGTCTATATTATGTGTGATAGTAGTTGTTGTCGCAGCTGCTTCTTCCATTCCTGCAGCCAGCTCCTGTGATGTGGCGGAGTTGGTCTCGCATATGAATCCTACCTTGTCTATGGTTTCCTGGAGAGTATCAACATTTTTGTCTATACTGCTTCCTGCACCTGAAATGGATGCGACTATCTCACGCAGATTGTTTCTCGTCTTTGAAAGCGCTTTTGCAATGAGTCCGACTTCATCTGAACGGCTCTCTAAAACTGTGGAGGTATGATCCTGAGTGAAATCAAAGTTTGCGGTCTTGTTAATGACAGGAACAAGCTGACCGAGTCCCTTCATCATGTACAGCGTAAATACCGTTACGAGCAAAACAGCAATGATCATGCAGATGATTCCGATAAGGATGAGAGAGTGCTTCATGCTGTTGACGTCAGCCATCATTACATCCTTGTCTGCAGTAACGATAACAATATTGCCTGATTTTGTCAGAGCATATCCCGCAACCTTGTATGCTCCCTTGTATTCGTATGCACATGAGCCGTCTTCAACGCTCTTGCCGGCCTGAAGATCTGCGACTATACCTTTAACGGCTGCATTCTCTACCGGCTGACCGATCTTCTCGGGGTTGCTGTGATATAGCATTGTTCCGTCAGGAGCTACCATATATGCGTAGCTTCCTTCAACGCCGGAGATCTCGATCTCACCTATGAGCTTGTCATAGTCTATGTTAATGAACTTGTCATAGTCTGCGGTTACAAGAACTATGTTTCCTGTATCTGTGAAAGAATTGTATTCATATATAACGAAACCGTCTTCAACATTCTTGCCGGCCTGAAGATCTGCGACTATACCCTTTACAGCTGCATTCTCTACCGGCTGACCGATCTTTTCGGGAGTGGGATGCCACAGCATAGTGCCGTCGGGGCTTACCATGTATGCGTAGCTTCCGTCAACACCGTCTATTTCGATGTTGCCTAAAAGAGCGTCATAATCTATCTTCATGAATTCGTCATAATCTGCTGTGACTATGAGGATATTTCCTTCTGCTGTAAATGCGTATCCTGCAAGTTTCAATGCATCCTTGTATTCGTACAGAACAGAACCGTCCTCAACACTCTTGCCAGCCTGGAGATCTGCGACTATGCCTTTAACTGCTGCGTTTTCAACAGGATTGCCGATCTTTTCGGGAGTGGGATGCCAAAGCATTGTTCCATCCGGACTTACCATATACGCGTAACTTCCTGCCACGTCCTTGATGGAGATATTCTTTAGAATACCGTTGAGTGCTTCTGTTGTCAGAGGACCTGATTGAGCTGCAAGATCAACGCCTAAAACAGCTTCTTCGGCGAGGTTCTGGGCATATGCCTTATAGACGGTTTCTCCGAACTCTCTTGAGAAGTTAATGGATACTGCAGCTTCCTGGGCAAGGTTCATGGCATATCCGCCGTATGCCTTCTCTCCGAACTCGGTTGCGAAATCTACGCTGATAGCAGCTTCTTCCGCAAGATTCTGGGCATAATTGAGGTATGTCGATTCCATGGCATTCGCCGCGCGATTGCTAGCAACTATTACCTGTACTATAACGGTAATAAGTACTATCACAGCTATAAGCAGCGTGATCTTTGTGCTCATTCGCGACAGTATCGGTAGATTTGTGTTGCTTTTTTTGACTGAATTGTTTTCTGCCATAATTTTTCCTCCGTGAAAAACAAAGATGGTAAATCTGCAATAAGATAAGAAAAATTATACTATATTTTATGGTGAATGTTAATAAATTTGCTCAATTCAAGTTCAGGAAAATTCAACAAAAAAACAAGTATGTCTTGCAACAAATTGACGGTCGCTATATAGTAGATACATACGGCTTTATATGAAAGTTAGGAGGTACGGTGATGGGTAAGTTAAATGCCACCGCAGAGGCACAGATCAGGGAAATCTGCGATAGATATAAAGGAGAAAAAACACCGTTGATGATGATCTTAAGCGATATCCAGAATGAATACGGATATATACCGCTCGAGGTTCAGGAAGTGGTGTCTGAAAAGACCGGAATTTCGGTTGCCGAGATATACGGAGTAGTAACATTTTATTCATTCTTCTCACTTACTCCGAAGGGAAAGTATGTTATAGGATGCTGTCTTGGAACAGCGTGCTATGTAAAAGGCGCGCAGATCGTTATAGATCGTTTTTCCGAGCTTTTGGGTATCAAGCCGGGGCAGACTACTGAAGACGGCCTTTTTACTCTTGATGCGTTAAGATGCATAGGAGCGTGCGGTATCGCACCAGCTGTAAGCATCAACGGAAAGGTTTATCCCAAGGTTGATGTTGAACACGTTGAAGATATTATCGCATCATACAGAAAGGAGGTATCGGCATGATTCAGATCACTTCCATAGAAGAACTTGATAAGATCACGCAGGAATGCGAAAAAGAGATGGGGGTCAAGATCTCCGGTGCCGATGAGAAGCGTCATATCGTTCTTTGCGGCGGAACAGGCTGTCTCTCAAGCAATTCGAAGGAGATAGCTGCCAAGTTTAAGGAACTCCTTGCAAAAAAAGGTCTTAATGAAAAAGCTACGATAAATCTTTCGGGATGTTTCGGATTCTGCTCTCAGGGACCTTTTGTAAAGATATATCCCGAGGATACTCTTTACAGAATGGTTACGATAGATGATGTCGAGGAGATAGTGGATTCTGATATCGGGCGCGGAGAGGTCGTAGAACGTCTTTTGTATGTTGATCCTGTTACAAAAGAAAAGGTTTCAAAGCAGGATGATATAAATTTTTATAAGAAACAGCGCAGGATAGCTCTTCACGGCTGCGGCGTAATCAACCCCGAGGATATTAGAGAGGCACTTGGATACGGTGCGTTCAAGGGACTTAAGAAGGCTCTTTCAATGACTCCCAAGGAAGTAGCTGATACAGTGCTGCTCTCAGGACTTCGCGGAAGAGGCGGCGGCGGATTCCCGGCAGGAAGAAAATGGATGTTTGCGCTTGCCAGTGAAGGCGATGAAAAATATGTAGTATGTAACGGTGACGAAGGTGATCCGGGTGCATTCATGGATCGTTCAATCCTTGAAGGAAACCCGCTTGCGGTAATAGAGGGCATGATGATAGCCGGATATGCCATAGGAGCACACGAGGGATATTTCTATGTGCGTGCAGAATATCCGATCGCTGTCGGTCGTCTTAAAAAGGCTATTGAGAATGCAAGAGAAGCCGGCCTGCTCGGAAAGAACATCCTTGGCAGCGGTTTTGATTTTGACTGCAACATAAGACTCGGTGCAGGTGCATTTGTCTGCGGTGAGGAGACTGCACTGCTCAATTCCATAGAAGGAAAGAGAGGAATGCCCAGACCGCGTCCTCCGTTCCCTGCTGTTAAGGGATTATGGGGAAAACCTACTATCGTTAATAATGTTGAGACACTTGCATGCGTGCCTTATATCATGAGAGAGGGTGCTGCAGAATTTGCCAAAGTAGGTACTGAAGGCTCAAAGGGAACCAAGGTATTTGCTCTTGGCGGAAAAGTCAATAACGTAGGTCTTGTTGAGGTTCCTATGGGAACAACTCTTCGAGAACTCATTTATGATATAGGAGGAGGCATACCCAACGGAAAGAAGTTCAAGGCTATCCAGACAGGAGGTCCTTCAGGCGGATGTTTGACAGAGGAATATCTTGACGAGCCTATCGATTTCGATAACCTCGTACAGAAGGGTTCCATGATGGGTTCGGGCGGAGCCATCGTAATGGATGAGGACAACTGCATGGTGGATGTTGCCAAGTTCTACATGGAGTTCATCTGTGATGAGAGCTGCGGAAAATGTTCGCCCTGTCGTGTCGGAACTAAGAGGATCCTTGAGATCCTAACAAGGATCACTGAGGGCAAGGGAGAACTTGAGGACCTTGATACTCTCGAAGAGCTTTCTAAGACGATACGTAAGAACTCGCTCTGTGCACTTGGACAGACGGCTGCCAATCCGGTAAACTCTACCCTTGCTCATTTCAGGGATGAATATATATCTCATATCGTAGACAAGAAATGTCCTGCCCATGTATGCAAGAGCTTGAGTCAGTACAAGATCAATCCGGATATCTGCATCGGATGCGGATTGTGTGCAAGAAACTGTCCTGCAGGATGCATCTCAAGAACTGATTACATCGCAGAGGGGCATAAGCTTGCTTCATTTGAGATAGATCAGGAGAAGTGTGCTAAGTGCGGACTTTGTAAGAGTAACTGTAAATTTAATGCAATATCCAAGGACTAAGGAGGTAACGGATTATGTCTTTGATCAATATTAAAATAGAGGGCATCCCTTACCAGGTGGAGGAGGGGCTCACCATTTTGGAAGCAGCAAAAAAATGTGGCTATGAGATACCTCACCTCTGCTACTTTAACCATGGAGAATGCTCTCAGGGCTCATGTCGTGTATGCCTTGTAGAAGTAAAAGGTGCCAGAGGACTTGTGGCAAGCTGCGTATATCCTGTTAACGACGGCATGGAGATCAGCATCTCATCAGCAGAGGCAGTCGCAGCAAGAAGAAGGAGTGTTGAACTCTTGCTCTCGGACCACAATCAGTTCTGTCAGGCATGTGATAAGAACGGAAAATGCGAACTGCTCCATGTAGCCAATGTCACGGATGCAAGAAGCGGTGTGTTCAGCGGTTCGCACAGTGAGGAGCATCTGGATGAAGTCGCTCCCGGACTCGTAAGAGATACATCAAAATGTATCCTTTGCGGAAGATGTATAGAAAGATGCAAGAGTGCACACGGACTCGGCATCCTTGGCTTTGAGAACAGAGGCTTTAATACGTTTGTTGCACCTGCCGATGACCGTTCATTCAATGACAGTCCCTGTATACAGTGCGGCCAGTGCGTAAACGTATGTCCTACAGGTGCTCTCATGGAGCATTCAGAGATAGATAAAGTCGATCATGCTCTCAGGTACGGAAAGAAGTTCGTTATTGCTCAGGCAGCACCGGCTGTAAGAGCGGCTTTGGGTGAAGAATTCGGATACAAGATCGGTACTCCGGTTACCGGAAAGATGATCGCTGCTATGCGTCGTCTTGGCTTTAACAGGATATATGACGTAAACTTCGGAGCGGACCTTACAATAATGGAAGAGGGAACGGAACTTCTTGACAGATTAAAGAACGGCGGCGTTTTGCCTATGATCACTTCTTGTTCTCCCGGCTGGGTAAACTATGCCGAGTACAACTACGGAGATCTTTTGCCTCATCTGTCATCATGCAAGTCACCTCATCAGATGCAGGGAGCTATAATCAAATCATACTGGGCTAAGCAGAATGATGTTAATCCCGAGGATATATTCGTTGTATCCGTAATGCCCTGTACGGCAAAGAAATTCGAAAAGCAGCGTGAACAGCTCAAAGTCAACGGCATTCCTGATGTCGATGCGGTAATCACGACAAGAGAGCTCGCGCGTATGATCAAGAGAGCGGGTATCATGTTTGACAGACTTCCCGATGAGGAATGGGATCAGGATATCATGGGAGATTATTCCGGCGCAGCTGCTATCTTCGGTGTTACCGGCGGTGTTATGGAAGCGGCTCTTCGTACAGTATATTATAAGCTCACAGGCAAGGAATCTGATCCTATAGAGTTTAATGAAGTCCGTGGTCATGATGCCGGAATAAGAGAAGCTTCGATAGATATAAACGGCACTGCTGTGAATGTTGCGATAGCATCCGGCATGAAATCTGCGAAGGTGCTTTTGGATGATATCAGAGAAGGAAAGAGCAAATATCAGTTCATAGAGATCATGGGATGCCCCGGCGGATGTATCAACGGTGGCGGTCAGCCTTATGTTCGCGAGTTCTTCCTTCCAAACGAGGATGATGACATCCTTGATACGTATAAAGAAAAGCGCGCTAAGGCTCTTTACAGCGAGGATGAGAGACAGACTCTGCGTCAGTCACACAACAATCCTCAGATAAAGGAGCTCTACGATAAGTTCCTTGGCGAGCCGAACAGTCACAAGGCACATGAACTCCTTCACACGACATACGCTGAAAGAGTCGGATTCAATGATATAAAATAAGTAAAAGGCAGCATCTTATGTTACACATCTGGTGCTGCCGTTTTTTACAGTGAATGTTTTACATGATGTGAGTATCTTGATATAATTGGTATGAATGGGAAGAAGGATGAAGGAGGATACTGATGAATACATGGAAAACGAGTAGGATCGTACTGTTTATAGCGGGCTGTACCTGCCTGAATGTATGCGGAAAGCTTTTGGCAGTACGGTTTAATCTGCCTATCTGGGGAGATTCTCTGGGAACCGTGCTGTGTGCTTATATAGCTGGACCTGTTTGCGGCGCTTTAGTAGGGGTTACGGGGAATCTGGCATACAGTATGATCAACCGCCTTTCGGCGGCTTATTCCATTACGAGCATCGCCTTGGCTGTGATAATAGGTATCGCGGCGAAAAGGAAATGGTTTGATCGCTTCTATGGCTTTATGAAAGCCGCTTCACTGGTCATGCTTACAGCCCTTTTTGTTTCCGTGCCGATCAATCTTTTGTTTGACAACGGTTATACGGGAAACATCTGGGCAAATGGCATTATTGACTATCTTTTGGATAAGCAATGGCCCAATCTTATCTGCAGCATTTTAGGACAGCTTGCTATCGAGTTTGCAGACAAGGTGATCACTGTTGCCACTGTTTATCTGGCCATACTTTACAGACGAATCAAGAATGATGAATATAGTAAGAATCAGACAGGTGATAACAGCAAGATGACAGTTGCAGGAATGATACTCCTGTCATTTGGGCTTGTTATGTCCATGCCTGTTAATGCAAGTGCACAGGATGTCGTAAGCACAGATCTGCCTGATTACAATGACTACGTCCAGAGTGTATACAGCGCAAACAACGGCCTGCCCTGCGGTGAAGCCAATGACATAGCTCAGACCAATGACGGAGTATTGTGGATAGGAACATATGCCGGACTCTACCGTTACAACGGTCGTGAGTTCAGATGGGTTGATGAGTATGAATCAGTAAAAAACGTTAACTGTCTGTATGTGGATGAAGAAGGTCGTCTGTGGATCGGTACAAACGATAACGGACTGTCTATAGTGATAAGAGAAAAGGTCGTAAATGTTCTCGATCAGTCAAGCGGGCTTACGTCCAATTCGGTAAGATGCATTACGCGTGCAAATGACGGCTATTACTATGTCGGTACTACCGGCAGCATGCATATCATCGCCATGAACAACGGGATAAAGGTCGCAGGTACATTGAATGAGGTGACCTATGCCGACAGCATTACTGCTGATGAGAATGGCAATGTAGTAACGATCACTACAGAGGGTAAGCTATTTCTTATTAGTAATGGAAAGGTTAAGGCTGCTCTGAAGGATCAGGAAGAGGAGGATGAGTTCAAATGCTGCGCGTTTGCACCTGACGGGAAGCTGATGGTCGGAACCTCCACAAATCGTATTTACAGCTTTGATATTTCAGACGGATATTTTAATCAGCTTGATGTAATGACATGCAGGGACGTTAAGAGTATAAACAATCTTAACTATATGAGTGACGGAACGCTGTTCATATCAACAGACAGCGGCGTATCATATATCGATTCAAAAGGTTATCACACATTAAATACTAACGATTTCAATAATTCGATCGACAACATGCTCTATGATTACCAGGGCAATCTGTGGTTTACGTCTTCAAGACTGGGACTGTTGAGACTGGCAAAATCTCCGTTTAAGGATGTATACGGTTCGATAGGCATGGAACGAAGGGTAGTCAATGCCATTGTTTCATGGCAGAACTGTTATTATATCGGTACTGATAAAGGCCTTGATGTGGTGGACAGTACATGCCGGATACAGATAAATAACAAAATGACGCAGGAGCTTGACGGAAAGCGTATACGATGCATGTATGTAGACGACGAAGATCATCTGTGGATATGCACATACGGGAGCGGATTGATTGAATATGCCCCTGACGGTCAGAACTGGGCATATAATGAGGAAAGCGGAAGCTTCGGAAATCGAGCCCGCATCGTGACGGGACTCTCTGACGGGACGATACTCGCTGCAGGTGATACTGGTATCAGTTATATAAAGGATCATAAGGTAACAAAAACGATAAGCAATGAAGACGGCCTTATAAACTCCATGATACTGACTGTGACCGAGCTTTCCGACGGAACGGTCCTTGCCGGTACGGACGGTGACGGCATTGCGGTATTAAAAAACGGAGAAGTGAGCAGGCTGCTTACCCGTGATGACGGACTCAGCAGCGGTGTTATTTTACGTACGATAAAAGATCCGAAATCGGAAGGAGTCTTTATAGTCACCAGTAACAGCCTATGCTATATGGATACTGACGGCTCTATAAGGATATTGGATAAATTCCCGTATTTTAACAATTATGACATATGGGTAAAGGATGAGGATACGCTTTTTGTTATGTCCAGTGCCGGTATATATGTTGTTGAACGTGACGAGCTTGTTGCGGGCGGAGAGATAGCATGGGAGCTTCTGGATGCACGAAGAGGACTCGGTACTTCACTGACTGCCAATTCATGGAATTATTACAATGGCAAAGGCAAGCTATATCTGCCCTGCGATACAGGCGTTTATATAATCGATGTTGAGAAGTATAACAGTGATGTACGTTCCTATCGTATGCAGTTAGCATCCGTAAAACTAGACGGTGTGCTCCAGCCTCTTGCGCGAAAAGGAGCCATAACTGTTGGACAGGGTGTCAACCGTATAGAGCTCGGACCTGAAATACTCAACTATACGATACAGGAGCCGAATGTCGGCTACTTCCTGGAAGGGTATGACACTCAATGGACGATCGTTCCTCAGAACAGCCTTAATAATATCATTTACGTAAATCTTCCTGCGGGTAAATACACGTTCCATCTGGCTATTTTTGACAGTGCGGGGGAGCGTGTGCTGGAGGAGAGAAAATTTGAACTTGAAAAGATCGGTGAGATATATGAACAGCCGTATTTCATCTTCTATATGCTGTTAATACTCTCACTTACACTGATCTGGTTCACATGGCTGGTCGTTCAAAGACAGTTAAACCAGCAGCAGATCAAACTGAGCATGGCTAATGAGACGGTAAATGCGATCGCGAAAGCCGTCGATGCTAAAGACGTACGAACACATCAGCATTCTCAGCGTGTTGCAGAGTATTCGGTACTCATAGCGGATGAGATGGGGTGCTTCCCTAAAAAACACAGAAAAAAGGAACTCTCCAACTTGAGAAAAGCTGCTCAGCTTCATGATATCGGAAAGATAGGAGTTCCGGACAGAGTTTTGAACAAAGTCGGACGTCTTGATGATGAAGAATATGCTCTCATGAAATCACATGTAACAAGGGGAGCGGAGATACTTAAGGATTTCACCCTGGTAGAGCATGTAGAAGAAGGTACTCGATACCATCACGAGAGATATGACGGAAAAGGTTATCCTGACGGACTTAAGGGAGAGGAGATACCTCTGTTTGGAAGGATCATATCGGTTGCAGATGCTTTCGATGCGATGACTTCGAACCGTGTATACCGAAATCATATGGATACTGATTATGTCCTCAATGAAATGAAGCGAGGGAGAGGTACACAGTTTGATCCGAATGCTCTTGATGCATTTATACGTCTTATCGACAAGGGTGTTATAAACCTGGAAGAACTCTATGCACAAAAGCGTGCTGAGATCAAGCAGGCCGAAAGCGAACAGGCCGATTCTGAGATCCAGAAGGAACTTAAGCGAAGGGTTGAGGAAGATAAGAAGATGCAGGAAGAGACAATGGAAAAAGACAAATCCGAGTCTTTTGCAGATGAGAAAGGAGAGAAAGCATGAAACGTGTATATATCACTGCATTGATCACATGTCTGGTTGTGCTGGCTGCTTTCGTTATCTGTTTCAGATTATCTGATTTTTCGGGCAAAAAGGATCACCTGACGGTTGGCTTTGTTTACGATAATGATGAGAGCACACCTTATACTTATAATTTCTCGCTGGCAAAGGATGCGGTTGAAAAGACATTTGGTGATAAGGTGGATATAATCACATGCAGCAACGTGCTGGATGATGAGATGCAAGAACCGATATCAGAACTGGTTCAGGGAGGCTGTGACATTATATTTTTTAACGGGTACAGCGAGCTGGTTATACAGCTTGCACCTCAGTATCCCGATGTACAGTTCTGTCAGGCTTCTTATATGGATATGAGCGGAGTTAGCGTTCCAAAGAATTATCATACTTTTAAGGGAGAAGCTTATCAGGGAAGATATGTTAGCGGAATAGCAGCGGGGATGAAGATCAAACAGCTGATATCAGACGGTATAATAACTGAAGATCAGGCCCTTGTCGGGTTTGTGGCTGCCTTTTCAACCCCTGAAGTCATCTCCGGATATACGGCGTTTTTACTTGGAGCACGTTCCGTGGTGCCGAGTACCAAGATGCGTGTCCTGTATACCGGAACATGGAGCAGCTATGCTCATGAGAAGGCTTCGGCGCAGCAGCTTATAGATGACGGCTGCGTTATCATCTCGCAGCATACAGATACGATAGGTCCTGCTATCGCATGCGAGGAATCTTCAGGCGACAGACCGGTCTATTTTGTCGGCTATAATCAGAGCATGTCTGAGGTTGCACCAACAACGTCGCTTGTTACCTCAAGGATATGCTGGGAACCTTATGTGATCAACGCAGTGGATGCAGTCATGGCAAACAAGGACATAGAAGAGACTTTTGCCGGCCGAGGCAAGATACACGGAAGCGATGTTTCCGCAGGATTTGAAAACGGCTGGGTAGAGATGGATGATCTTAACCTTCAGGCTGTAGCACCCGGGACTAAGGAAGCCATGGATAAAGCCATCGATATGTTTGTTCGCGGCAATAATATCTTTGTATTCAAGGGAGATTATACGGGTGTGAATCCCGATGATCCGTCAGATACAATAGATCTTAAGCTTGGCTATATAGAGAATGAGCACACATCATATCCTTCATTTCATTACATTCTTAATGATATTGTAACAATAGTGGAATGATGTCATATGCAGATCAAATCTGCTGCGATTGAAACTGATCTTCATTTATGATAACATTGTGAAGTTGATCATTGATTAAGTGTTAAATCGCAAAAGATGCATATGGATAAAGGAGACTAATAAAATGAAACTGGGAATCGTGGGATTACCGAACGTAGGAAAATCAACATTATTCAATTCACTGACAAAGGCAGGTGCGGAATCGGCTAACTATCCGTTCTGTACGATAGATCCCAATGTTGGCGTTGTTGCGGTCCCTGATGAGAGGATAAAACTGCTCGGAAAGCTTTACAATACAAAAAAGGTAACACCTGCGGTCATAGAATTTGTTGATATAGCAGGACTTGTAAAGGGT
>CADAPR010000048.1 GCA_902789785.1 uncultured Lachnospiraceae bacterium | reverse complement strand
TTTATGAGTTCATTCCATGGCTTGCAGTATTCGGGGTTTACAACCTCGTTTAAAAGCTCGTATGCAACAAAATCATGGCAATCGGCATATCTTTTGGACATTCTGTCCCAAAGTGCTACAAATCTGTCCTGAGCCTCGGGGCTGTCAAATAAAGTGTTTCGTCCCGCAACATTTGCATCATCAAAGAAATATCCCCATGTCTTGTGTATGTCGAGAACGACTTTTAGCGAGCGTTTCCTGCACCATTTAAGTATATCGTCAATAAAACGGTAATTCTCTTTGATCTCGCTTCCGTCCTCATGCTCTATCACTTCGTAATCTATCGGAAGGCGGATATGATCAAACTTAAGATCAACGATCGTATCCAGATCGCTCTCCGTGATAAAAGTCTCATAATGTTCAGTAGTGTATTCACTGCACTGGGAAAGAAAACCGCCTAAGTTAACTCCTTTTTTTAATGTGAGCATATGATCTCCTCCTACTGAATCTCTTCAACTCTTACATTTGTTATGTCAACCGTTGCAATGGATCCTCTGTGGCCGAGATTAAACTCAAGTCTTCCTCTGGGATCTGTCTTTTCGGTCATGTCAAACTCATAAGTATATGTTTCCCACTTGTCGCTTATCTCAAGCTCGGTATCGGGGAAGTATCTGATCCAGTTTACAAACGGTGCCGATACGCATACAACGATGTTTCTGGGTTCGCTTGCCTTTGCATCAAACGTGATCCTGTACTTTGAATCCTTCTTCATCGGAATGTTCCAGCTGACAAGCTGAACGGAATAATCAACGTCGCCTTCGGCCTCGGATGTTATTTCGATCATGCCGTCCTTTATCACAGCTTCGCCCTTTCCGTTCTGGGCCAGCAGAAACTTCCAGTCCTGATCGTCGTCAAGAGCTTCGCTCTCATCCGCAAAGTCACCGTTTCTTACATAGTTTCCGTCCTCAAGAGGATCTCGCATCGGGATAACGGGCTTTTTGACGTCTGTCTTGTAATGATCCTTCTGATATACTCTTACATAGTCTATAAGATACTCTGCATTGTCAAAGTCTGTCGTCTCGTCAGGGTTACCGGGCCAGTCTCCTCCGACTGCAAGGTTCATCTGTACAAAGAATGTCTGATCAAAAGGCGCGGGATAAGGCTTCTCATCCTCTCCTTCAACTGCCGTGAACCAGTCTCTTGTCTCGAGTATCTGAACATAATCAACAAAGAACTTGATCTTTCCGGGTTCCCATTCAACGGAAAACTCGTGAAAATCATCGGAAAATGATCCTTCGGTAAGCTCCTTCTTGCCCTGTTCCTGGCCGTGAGGCTCGCCGTAGTGGATGGTACCGTAGCTTGTCTTTGTATCGTTTCCGAGTACTTCCATTATGTCTATCTCGCCGCACTTTGGCCACTGTCCATATTTTGATTCATCAGTGGGCATCATCCATGCAGCCGGCCACAGTCCCTGTCCCTCGGGAACCTTGGCTCTTACGACAACCTTGCCGTAAAGGAAATCTCTCTTGTTCTGGGAATTTACCTTGCCTGATGTATAGCTCTTCTTGCCGTTTTCATCAACAGTCTCGATTGCCTTAAGACATAGGCATCCGTCCTTTATGAATACGTTCTCATCCGTATCAACATAAGCCTGCAGCTCGTTGTTTGTCCAGCCGGGGTCTCTCAGTTCAACGTTCCAGTTTGATTCATCAAGCGTGGGGCCGTCAAACTCATCCGCCCATAAAAGATTGTATCCGAGCATGGGCGGTGTTTCCGTATGCTCTATGGCAACCTCCTTTTCGGGTGCCTCCTGTATAGGTTCTAGCGTGGGCGGTGACTCCTGCACCTTTGCATTTCCACAGGCTGCGAAGCAGCTGGTTAACATAACTACCGAGCACAGCATTGCGATCTTTCTTTTCATTGTAACCTCCTTCAGGAATCTGTTTCCTTATCCTAAATATAATTGTTTGAAAAGTCCTGATATATCGTTTTAATTACTATTTTATCGTTTTCATGATATAATCAGATAAAAAGGAGATGCCATGACTATTTCAAAAGAATGGGTTTACAGAGAATATATAAACAGAGAGGATATGATAATCCATGCTCCCTACGAACCGGAGATGGAATTCTATTCATATGTAAAAAGCGGTGATCTTGATAAGGTAAACCGATATCTTAAGAGGGACTTTACATCCATTCAGGGCAGGCCTATTCCCTTTCCGATTTTTATATTCAGAAGGTTGATAAGATAAATACACTTAAGGAGATCGATGCGCTTCACAAGAGCATGGTAGTCGACTATACAAAGCTCATGAAAAAAACAAAGGCTTCGAGTATCTACTCAAAGCCTATAGTTCACTGTATCAATTATATATATTCGCATCTTCATATGCGGATAACGCTTGAATGTCTTGCCAGCGAAGTCTCGCTCTCTCCGGGATATCTGTCGCGTCTCTTTAAGAAAGAGATGGGTATGTCAGTGAGTGAATACATCTCTGTCCAGAAGATCGAAACAGCCAAGAACATGCTTCGCTACTCGGACTATTCTCCCGCATCTATCGCATCCATTCTCGGATATCCTTCGCAGAGCTACTTTACGGAATGCTTCAGAAAAGCTACAGGTGTCACTCCAAAGCGCTTCATCTGATTCATACGTTGTAGCTTCCTACCATACCGCCAAGCTCATCCGACTGGTTCTTGATGTCATCGGCCTTATCCGATACATCTCCTATTATCCTTGTTATCTCCGTAAATGCATCAGCCGTAGCATCTGCAGATGCAGCATTTTCCTCGGAGATAGCAGATAGACTCTCTATCGTTCCGTTTAATACATCACATGCTTCGTTTATACCGGCAACATTCGTCCTGATATTGTCAAAGCTGTCCTTTGTATTGTTTATGTTATCAAACAGAGTCGTAAGACTCTCCATGGAATCTCTGCTGGTCTTTTCCTGCTGACTCATCACGGAGTTAAGATCCTTTACAAGCTCTATGGTCTTGCCTGTCTGTCTGCTCAGTTCATCCATGATCTGCTTAATGGATGCAGCCGATTCATTTGACTGGACTGCGAGCTTTCCTATCTCATCCGCAACGACCGCAAAGCCTTTTCCCGCATCACCCGCTCTTGCCGCTTCGATAGAAGCATTGAGAGAAAGAAGGTTTGTCTGGTTGGCTATGGCATTTATCGCATCAGCGGCATTTGTAACTTCTTCAACAGAAGCTCCTACCGCACTGATCTCTCTTGTAACCTGCTCAAGCTCGCTCATGGATCTCTGCATAGCCTTTAAAAGAATATCGAAATTCTGAGATACCTGGCTTGAGTTGTCGCTCATGCTGTTTGTGCAGTCTTCAGCGACCTTGATGGTCTGACTCATCTCTGAAAGTCTGTCAACGATGTTTGCTACCTTCTCACTGGCATCATTAACATCATCCGCCTGCTGAGATGCTCCCTGCGACACGTTTGATATCGTCTGAGAAAGGCTGTCAACTGTTTCACTTGCTTCTTCAGCTATAATGGAAAGCTCGTTTGATGATGCAACGCTTGTTTCTACGTTACCCTTTACACCCGAAACTATTCCTCTTACCTGACCGATGAATCTGTTCATGTTAAGCGCTATGGTCTCAAACTCGTCTCCTGACATGATCTCGACATTCTTTGTAAGATCGCCCGAACCGTCCGCAACATCGCACAGCTTATCGTTAAGAGCAATAAAGCTCTTGTTTATCTTCTTGACTATGATAAGAACAAGTACCGCACTTATAAAAAGGATGATCAGACTTAAAATAGTTACCTTTCTAACATATCCCGATATCTGTTCCTCGTACCAGTCAGCGCTGAAATCCACTCCGACTATCCCGACCATCTTGTTTGACGAGTTAAATATCGGAGAGTAGGAACTGTAATGCATTCCCCATTCATCCTCATATGCTTCATCATCTACAGCAGCCGTTCCCGTACCTGCAATGGCAAGCGCATCCGTCAGTTCTACGGCTTCTCCGTAGTCAGCCGGATCATCAAGTGCAGAATCGACCGTAAAGATAAAGTTATCCGGTCCTGTCTGCTCCATGCAGTAGATATACTCTAAATCCGTGTTGTCCCTGTATATGGACAACTCATCTATTATGGTATTGTACGCATCACTTTTGTTTTCAACATCCTGCGCAGTGACTGTTTCAAGCACATCGGCATCCACACTTGCCGCAGCGGTATTGGAAATATCCAGCATTCGCTGTCTGATCAACTGCTGCATGATGGACTTTGACTGCTTTGTTGAAACTGTTCCGAGCACTACCGTAGCAAACAGCAAAACGATGATATTCACTACCAGTATCTGTAATGTAAGACTGAACTTTCGTACCTTCATAACTCTTACCTTGCCGCAGGCATGGTGTTGTTTGGTGGCACGCCTGCTGTGACACCAATTAAGCTACATTCCTTGCACGATCCTAACTATAAAAATTTTATCATACACTGACTTTTCCCGCCAATACATTCTTGTAATCACAGAGATTTTTTTCAAGGAGTGTCGGCGTGTCCAGTCCGTACGGACATTTGCTCTTGCATGAGTTGCAATGCAGACAGTTTTCTATCATCGCCATGTTCTTTTGCCATGTCTCATTAAGCCAGGCATCAGACGGAGCACGTCTTAGCATGAGTGACATCCTGGCGCAGTTGTTGATCTGAATCCCGACAGGACACGGCATGCAGTATCCGCAGCCCCTGCAGAATTCGCCCGAAAGCTCGTTTACATCCTTTTCAATGATCTTTCGTATCTCATCGTTCATTATCGGAGCATCATCCATATATGACAGCCACTCCTTAAGTTCAGCTTCTCTCTGTATGCCCCAGATGGGAAGGACGTTGTCATACATGGATATATATGCAAACGCTGCCCTCGAATCGGTTATGAGTCCGCCAGAGAGAGCTTTCATAGCGACAAATCCCATATCGGCTTTTCTGCACATATCAACAAGCTCTATATCCTTTGGACCTGCAAGATATGAAAACGGAAACTGCAGCGTCTCGTAAAGACCGCTCTCGATCGCTTCCTTTGCTATCGCAAGCCTGTGATTGGTTATGCCGATATGTTTTACCTTGCCCTGTTTCTTGGCTTTTAACATGGCATCATATATGCCGCTTTCATCACCTGGGCGTGGACAGAAGGCAGGATTGTGGAACTGATAAACATCGATATAGTCAGTCTTTAATTCTTTAAGTGATGTCTCAAGATCTTTTTCAAAGCCATCAGCTGTAACGGCACCTGTCTTTGTGGCGATGAATATCTTGTCACGCATGCCTTCAAAGGCAAGCCCCATCTTATGCTCGCTGTCGCTGTAGTATCTTGCGGTGTCAAAATATGTCATTCCGCCGTCGAATGCTTCTCTTAAAAGCTTTATCGCTTCATTTTGGCTTACTCTCTGAATAGGGAGAGCTCCGAAAGCATTCTGGGGAGTCTCTATTGAGGTCTTTCCAAGTCTCATGGGATCTCCTTTCAATCTTTACATTCCTACATACTCGATAATATTCTGAGTGCGGTCAACAACGACAGAATCTGTCCTTAAATGATTCCAGTAGAAGTTTGAATCAATGATATATATCATCACGTCATTCAGCTCTTTGTTAGTCTGCTTGCCGTAATGATCATAGTAGATGTTTTGCTGGTCCATTATGATACGGGAAGCATTTATCCTTATATCAGGCTCCATATCCTCAAAGTGCAATTTTTCATTCAGGATCTTTTTAGCCATGTCATAATACTCATCCGGTATATCTCCGTCTAGGTACTGCTTGATCGTAAATGTCATGATTGCTCTGTCGCTAGCCTTTTTCTCAAGTTCTGCGATAGTATCTTCATCACATGAAAACGTTGCATGAACATTTCCGTCTCCCTGCATGATGGTGGGAAGAAGTCCCATATCAAGAAGCTTTGCTCCTTCTGGTATTGCCTGTGGGAAATGATTGGCAGTATATCCGGCATTATCGGCAAACTTAACCTTTAAGCTGTATATGCCCATCTTGCCAAAACCAAATATACAACATGAAAACCATCCTACTATGAGTGCGGCGAATAAAGTTGCAAAAATGTATAGTGGCTTTGGATACCTTATCTCCTTTTTATTCTTAAATGCTACAAGCTCAGGTATCACTATCAGCATGCAGAATATGCACTGAAACAGGTTAAAGCCTGATCCGATAAGCAGAAAAACCGACAGATTTGCTAACGCGATGAGCCCAAATACTATTACTCGAAATAATCTCATTACTCTGATTCCTTAATCTTATCAAGCTGTGTTATACTGTATCTTAAGATCAATACAGGAGGTTATTATATGTCATTAAACAGCTTTATCTTCTGTCATATGTGTAAAAAGGCGGACACCAAAAGAGACGCAGGATTATCCACTCCGCCCGATATAGACAGGTTTGACAATATTATATACGGTACGGATAACAAATGGCAATCACTTGATGTCTACCGTCCAAAGACTCTTTCCAATCCTGGCCCTGTGATAGTGAGCGTTCACGGAGGCGGCTGGGTATACGGCAGCAAGGAGATATATCAGTATTACTGCATGGATCTTGCTAAAAGAGGATTTGTTGTTGTCAACTTCTCATACAGACTTGCCCCGAAGCATAAGTTCCCGGCTCAGATAACGGATACAAACTCAGTATTTGACTGGATAATGAAAAATGCAGACAAGTACGGCTTTGACACCGACAATATATTTGCCCTGGGAGATTCAGCGGGTGCTCAGATACTTGCAACATATGCATGCATCCTGACAAACCCCGAATATGCCAAAAATTATAAGTTTAAGACTCCCGAAGGACTAAAGCTTCTTGGCATTGCTCTAAACTGCGGACTCTATAACATTGAAAACAGTGAAAACAGCTCGCTGATCAGAGATTTTCTAAAAGACAGGGGTACACCTGAGGAACTGCACATGATATCAGCCGCAAACTTTGTGACCGACAGGTTTCCTCCCAGCTTTGTGATGACGGCAAACGGCGACGAATTAAAAGACCAGGCGCCTTTCATGGTAGAAGCTCTAAAAAAGAATGATGTAAAACATGTATTTAAGGAATACGGTGATGATACGACTACTCTCTATCATGTATTTCATTGCAATATAAAATCGCCGGATGCTAAAGTCGCAAACGACGATGAATGTGATTTCTTTAAATCCCTTATGTGAAATTAAGGCCTGTACGATACGTACAGGCCTTTTCTCATTATATATATGATCTGTTATTCTTTTTTGATTCCCATCATCTCATCCACCTGATCAGTGAAAACTGTAAGCTCACCCATTTGTTTTCGAGCGCTTTCCATGATATCTTTCTGCTCGTCTGCTTTTGCCTTAAAGTTTTTTGCATCATATATCTTGTACTTGAAATCAGCTTCGATATAATCCGCGAGTGCATTGTATCCGTCAGTACTCGTATCTCCATTATAGGAGTTGATATATCTGCCCTGAATGAAGGCGGCATAGTCTCTTTTCCCCAGCAAAAATCCCATCATCTGAGCATCCTTTGTAAATGAGGGCTTTACAGCGTATGACCTGGCGTTATAATAGAAAAACCCGACAGGTATCATGGCAAATATCAGTATGATTATTATCACATCCAAAAATATATTGACCGGATCTTGTTTTGTCTTTTTTCTGCTCATCTTACTCTTCCTCCGGATAAAGATCCATGCATTTGCTGTAGAGCATGTCGCAAAGATCATCCTTGCCCATCAGCCACATGCCGTTTGCCTGATCATATGTCAGATCAAAGTATGCCTGCACCATGTCCTGAATGGCCATCCTGCAGTCTTTGATATATGCCGCATGTCCGGTTTCATGCAATGTTGAATCGGGATTAAAATACTCCGGCTGTACATATACATCATAGTCAAGTATGTACTTGGCGATGTTGTCACACCAGTCTCTGTCTTTCAGATTTTCGTATCCGTCATATCCGTCCATGATGTTTAATATGTCATCATGGATAACTCTGTACTGTATCGATGCCGCAAATACTTTGCCGTATTCGGGATAGTAGTCACTGTTGCTCCTTAGGCGGTAATTGAGCACGAAATAATCCATAGCCAGATAATCCCTGTTATCCTCAAACTCAATCAGCTTGGCATCTATCTCATCCTTGTGCTCACTTACATAATCTTCGATTCTCTTGTTTCTGTTTCTCTCCCTTGTATCGAAATCACTGTAGTTATGTATGCCTATGAGCATGGCGATTATGATAAAGGATAGCACGCCGATAACGATGAGCCTGCCTATCCTGCTGTTTGTCTTTGAGCTTTCCTTGACTTCTTCCTTTGTCTTTTCAAACTCTTCTTTGTATTCCTTCATCTCTGTGCGGTTGCCTTCAAACTGATCGTTTGGCTTTCCGCAGTGAGGACAGAACTCGTCTTCTATTCCCAGATTGCTTCCGCAAAACTTACATTTCATATCTTATTTCCTGTCTGTCAATGATAGTTTTTAAAGTATTTCTTCGTTGCCCTGTAAAGATCTGACCTGTTTACTCTTCCCTGATCCGGATCCATGACGTTTCCCTTTATATCATCCATCTGTTTGATCGTATATCCGAGTCTGTCTGTCATGATCGGGATGATCTCTTCTTCTCTTATCGGATCAAACAGTTCTGCTGCGTCATCCCCGTAAGCCCTGTAGTAAAAATAGAAGCAGTAATACGTTATCTCTTCGGCTTCTTTCTTATCGATCTTTTTCTTGTCAAGATTTGGCAGACTTTCCTTTAGCTTAATGTAACAGCTTGATGCGAATCCTGTTTCGTAATGAGGATCTCCCCATAGCGATATCCTGTCGACAGAATATGCCTTGTCAAAGATCTCAGCCATCTTTTGAATGTCTTTGTCTTCATAAGCGGCTGCCAGTTCCTTGCCTGTCTGCTCCTTGTATGCAGATGCATAGACCTGATCCTTGTTAGTAAGATAATCCTTGGGCTTATCCTTCATCTCTCTTGCAAGCTCAAGAGCCAGTGCTATCGCTATAATGATTATGGCAGCGATAGTTACAAATATAACCTTGGTGCCCTTTTTTATTCCCTTGGCAAGCGCTTTGACCGGTTCCTTTTTGGTCTCTTCTATATTCTCCCTGATCTGATCAAGGTCTTCTTTATACTTTTTCTCTGCGCCTTCTTTATTGATATATCCGCAATAGGGACATTTGGTTATATCATCCTCTATCTTGGCTCCGCAATTAGGACATATGATCATAGATATCCTCCGTCATGACTTTATTACTACTATAATACAATATTATCACCGATATGCTACAATTATTTTATCTAAAAAGCATACAATGGATACACAAAGGATATATCGCTCCGTTAGATTTAATGTATGAGATAACGGATCATTGGAGGTAAGATCAAAATGTCGGCAAGACTTTTACTTGTAGAGGATGATGATCAGATAAGAGAAGTCATATCGGACTATTTTAATGCAAAATCAGAAGGCAGCATAAAGATAACAGCCGCAAGTGACGGTGATGAGGGGCTAAACCTTATTCAAAGCGATGATTTCGATCTGATAATACTTGATGTCATGTTGCCTCATATCGACGGCTTTACTCTCTGTAGAAGGATACGCTCTAAAAAAGATGTACCGGTACTGTTTCTGACTGCGCGTACTTCAGAGGATGACAAGCTCTACGGATATGAGCTGGGATGCGATGACTATATCACCAAGCCTTTTTCTCTTGCTGAGCTGTATGCAAAGGTAAATGCTCTTTTAAAAAGGGCAAGCGGGACCGTTTCAAAGCCTGAGCTTGTCTGCGGAAATATCACGCTCAATCCCGTAACCTTAAACGTGACTGCATGCGGTAAAGATATTGAACTTGCTCCAAAGGAGTTTGAGATACTTGCCTATATGATGAAGCATCCAAACTGGGTAATAAGCAGGGATACTCTTCTTGACATGATCTGGGGGAATGACTTTTACGGTTCACCCCGTATAGTCGATAATCATGTTAAAAAACTCCGCTGTGCACTCGGAAGCGCCGGTACTCAGATAAAGACCGTTATTTCCAAAGGATATAAACTGACGGAGGAGTAAAAAATGAATAAACAGAACAAAAAGCCCGTGCTGTGGCGCATGCTGCTAAAAAGAGTGGCGATCCTTGCCGTGATATTTATGATCGTTTATGTTGTTTCGAACTATGTTGCATATGCATTCTATGAAGTGGCATATACAAATGCGATCAAATCGGATATGGATTCTCTTGTGACTGAAATGGATAATCCTGAATTATTCTCAGGCTCAAGTACTACGAATCCAAGGCTCGATCTTAAGCTTGGTATAAACTGTGCAGAAGGATACATTGACGGGATAAAGTACATAAGAGTGGTTGACATAAAGTCAGGCGAAGTTATTGCCGATTCATCCCGCAGAGCCTATATGTTCATAAGAAATGATGATCCCGCTCAAAAATCGGATATCTACATCTGTGATGCGAGTCTCTTTGATGCAAGACTGCTGCCCTATGAAGATGATATAAATACCTTCCATACATACAGCATTGATAACGGAGAGGTAACAAGCGAGACCCATACCTATAACGAAAACCCGCAATACTATGCTTTCAGACTTAAAGACGTATATATCAAAGACGATAGGTTCCTTCCGGGAAAACTTACAGTAACAAAAGAATTCGATAATACGATGCACGATACTTATAAAGAGCCTGAGTTTATCGAAGAAGTTGATCTTACTCCCGATAATACCGAAGGCTATGAGCACATCACCGACAGCGATAAGATATCAATATTTGTCAGAGTTGGAACAAATGAGGATGATATAAACTACTTTGGCGACAGACTCAATACTTCATATCTTGACAGAGAAGTGACCCAGACAACACATGTAAACGACGGTTCCATGTTCGGATCGGTACTTGTGATCACAAGCAGTATCTATGTGGATGAGAATGATAACTCATACATCGTTGAGAGCTTTTCACGCTCGTCCTATGAAAGAAGCTTCGGCTTTATACTGAGCGCGATCTTGCAGCCTCTCTTTGTGATCATATTTATCATCTCGATCCTAAGCGGCATATTCAAATATAAAAAATACAGACGTATATATGAACAGGAGGAATACAGACGCACACTCATGAACTCAATGGCTCATGATCTTAAGTCTCCTCTTGCGGCTATGCGAGGCTATGCGGAGAATCTCAAAGAGAATCTGAATAATGAAAAGAGGGATCATTATGCCGACTGCATCCTAAAGAATACCGACTACATGAACAGGCTCATTTCAGATAATCTCTCACTTTTAAAGCTGGAATATGACACTTCAAAACCGGGGAAGGATAAAGTCGATCTTATCGAATTATCCAAAGAACTAATAGACAAGTATATGCCGCTTTTAGGGGGGCGCGATGTATCTGTAGATATAAGCGGTTCATATCTTGTAAAGGGGAACATGGCGCAGCTTTCGACCGCGATCGAAAATCTCATTTCAAATGCGGTCAGATATGTAAATGATAAAGGTAAGATAAATATAGGCGGCAGCAAAAAGGAGTTTTTTATATCAAACACTGCTTTAAGTCTGCCCGATATGAAGGCCGAAGAACTGTGGAAGCCGTTTGTAAAAGGCGATGACTCCCGCTCAAACGAAAACGGCAGCGGACTGGGGCTTTCGATCGCTAAGAATATATTTGACAGGCACAAATTCAAATCCTTGATAAGATATGATAATATAGACAAAGTGGATCGCTTTGTCGTCACTGTCAGATCATAAAAAAGGATTAGGATTTAACATGGAAAAAAGAGAAAAGCTTGCCAGCAGGCTCGGTTTCATCCTGTTAAGCGCAGGATGTGCCATAGGACTCGGAAATGTATGGAAGTTTCCTTACATAACAGGCCAGTACGGCGGAGGAGTTTTCCTCATACTCTACTTTTTGATGCTCATCATGTTCGGAATACCCGTTATGACAATGGAATTTGCCATAGGAAGGGCCTCGCAGAACGCTCCCGTCAGGATGTATGACGATCTTGAGCCAAAGAAGAGCAAATGGCACATACACGGCTTTGTCGGAATGATAGGCTGCATAATGTTAATGATGTACTATGCGGTCGTTGCCGGATGGATAGTCAGATACTTCGTCAAATTTGCGATCGGTGACTTTACGGGGGCAACCCCCGATATGATCGGCGAGAAATTTTCTTTGATGCTTTCCTCTCCCGCTATAAATATAGGTTATCTGGCAGTTGTTGTGATAATAAGCTTCACTGTCCTTGCTATAGGATTACAGGGAGGTCTTGAGAGGATAACCAAATACATGATGGGGGCACTGCTTCTTATCATGGTCGTTCTTGCGATCAACTCATTCACAATGCCAGGCAGCAAGGAAGGTTTAAGATTCTTTCTTCTGCCCGATCTAGATAGGACCGAAAAGATCGGATTTGCAAAGGTTTTAATGGGTGCTTTAAATCAGGCATTCTTTACACTTAGCATCGGTATCGGTTCCATGGCAGTATTCGGAAGCTACATCAACAAGGAAAGAAGCCTGCTGGGAGAATCGGTTAACATAACTATTCTTGATACATTTGTTGCGATCACATCAGGACTGATCATGTTCCCTGCATGCTTCTCATACGGCATTGATGTCAGTTCCGGTCCGAGCCTTTTATTTGTAACGATGCCGAATGTATTCGCAAATATGAGTCTTGGAAGACTCTGGGGAAGCCTGTTTTTCCTCTTCATGAGCTTTGCCGCGCTTTCAACTGCCTTTGCAGTATATGAAAACGTTATTGCCAATGTCTCGGCTCTTACAGGAATGGGCAGACAAAAAACATGCCTGATATGCGGTATCGGCATGTTCATTCTCGCACTTCCCTGTGCGCTTGGCTTCAATATATGGTCTGCTTTTACACCTTTTGGAAAAGACAGTTCAGTATTGGATCTGATGAGATTCTTCGTACCCGTAGTTTTAATGGTCATCCTCATAGTCGGCCTTATCGGGTTCTTTAAATGATCAGTCATACTGGGTACTGTAAAAGTAAGCACTTGCGGATTCCGTGAGTGCTTCTTTTAGTCTTTCCTCACTCTTGTCATCCAGCGTCACATACAGGATATAGACTTTGTCATGCTTCCAGTAATCTGAAGGGAATGATATTTCGGCGGCATTTTCATAATCCTCCTTGCTGCATTCAAATCCTCCCTCATCTGTATAACTGCCGTTGGTAAGATCCGCCATTCCTACTGCTGAGCTATACCCCATCGTATGACCGGAGTCTGTCCGAAGTACAAGCTTGCATTCGCTCGTTCCGTACTTATTAACGCGTATAGAAGGGATAACATAGAAATATGCTATTCCCCGATCGGGATCAGCCGAACCGAAATCAGGATTCCAGTAGCAGTTAAGCTCTCCCTGCTGGGCTCTTAAAAGATCATGCGACCAGCCGCTCAATTCTCCGTTTGCCCACATGTTCTCAACTTCATAGTTCATCTTGTAGACTGAGCTGAAGTCTTCATTTATCTCAAAGAATCTGTTTCTGCAAAACTGAGTGTTGTCTTCATTATTGCTCAGTCTTTCGCTCCTTATGAGTTCATATCTTCCGTTTCTGTTAAGATCTGCCAGACAGTAGCTTACCTCGCTGCCCGTTTCTCTCTTTAAGATATCAAGATACCACATGTCAGAATTTTCGATAAACCTGTCGATCTGAGCATTAATGGAGGCCTTGTCCTTTACATCGAACGAGGTCCACTCAATGTCATTACCGCCTTGTATCTTTTCATCAAATCCTATAGCCTTGTAATGCTCGCTCAAAGCGCTGTCAAACTCCTCTTTTGACAGTATCCGGATCCCGTTTTGAGCACATAGACTCACATAATCGCTGTCAGGAGTCAGTATGCTTCCGTTAATATCCGTAAACACATAAAGCCTTGCTTTTGCATATCCCTCATAATCGCTTTCCCATGTATCCGGATCATAATCGGGGAGCTTGTAATCCTCAAACAGATAGCAGTTTAAGTAGTAATCTCCCGATTCACTGCTGTATGTAGTATAAAGCTTCTGGCTCAGTCTCTCGGGAAGAACATCCGAAGTTAATCTCAATTTGCTCAGTCCCATCTGATATGAATCCGAGTATATCCACTGCTGTATTCCGTCTTTATCGACAAATCTTTGCTCAGAATATGCCGATGCGGCTCCCTGGCTTCCGCCTTCCGTGATATAGCCGTATTCATTTAGAGTCGCTTCCGATCTGTAATATGTATGTGCGCTTGCACACAGCTTAAGTCCGTCTTTATCGGAATGCTTTAAGATCAGATACTGTGTATATGGACTTCCGTATTCGTTAGTATCCGTGTAATAAAATCTTAAGGCCAGTTCCTTATTACCGTCCATGCCGCAGTCAATATATGAATATCCTGCCTCGCTTATAACGCTTGGAAGCATCTCCTGACCAAGCCTTATCGCATAGGTATCGATAAGCTCTTCTAGAAAGTAAACTCCGTCATCAAGATACTCTTCGTTTTTAACACGTACGGGGATCTTTCCTTCCAAAAACTGTTTGTAGACAAACTCATTGTAGGCCTCATTGTTTTTATCGCTCTGATCAGTTTTATCTTTCCGCTCTTTTACCTCAGGCGTAATTAGCTCTTCCTTGTTTTTCTTCTTTTCCTTTTTTGGCTTTTCTTCTTCCTCTTCAACAAGCTCTTCTTTAGTCTCTTTGCCGGCGCATGCGCTAAAAGCAAGAGACATCATGAGCATGATAAGCACTAATATAATTCCTGATTTAAAGTGTTTCATCATTTTCCCTTTCATATTCCTTCCCGTTTAGTACAGCCTTTGAAAGTCTGTCATCCTTATCATAAACAAGCTTTAGTGAAAAAAACTCGGCATCTTTATTTAAAAGATCAAAGAAGATCTTATCTCCTTCCCAGATATCAAGGTCAGATACCTCATCCTTTTTTATCCAGATCAGTTCTCCCTCGTCACAGTCCGTAAGCTTCCCTTCAAAACCTGTGGCTGTATACAGATGCATGTATTCCACAACATCTTTGCCGTATACAAAGGTTATTATCCCTCTTGCCCTGTAATCGCAAAGAGTAAGACCAGTCTCTTCTTTAGCCTCTCTTATTAGGCATTCATCCGGACTCTCGCCGTATTCAAAGTGGCCGCCTATCCCTATGTACTTGTCCTTGTTTATATCATTTTGTTTCTTGACTCTGTGAAGCATCAGATAGCAGTCATCTTTTTCGATATAGCACAGTGTCGTCAGCTGCGGTGTTCTATTCATATATTATGTTAACCTCTTTGCAGTTCATAAAATGCAACAGCTGATGCAGCTGCCACATTGAGTGAATCCACTCCATGATACATCGGGATCTTTACCGTATAGGTGCAGGCATCTATCACCTGCTTTGGCAGGCCTTCACCTTCGCTTCCCAGTACTATTGCTATCCTTTCTTTTTCCTGTATCCTCTTATCCGAAATGGATATTGAATCATCAGTCAGTGCCATGGCAACTGTAGCAAA
>CADAPR010000047.1 GCA_902789785.1 uncultured Lachnospiraceae bacterium | reverse complement strand
TCTACAATATTCTTTACATATACCCCTTTGTACTTCTCTCCCAAAAGGGACTTGATATCTCGGAGTATTTTAGGCTCACTGCTTATAGCTATCACAAGAGGCTTTTCATCTTTATCCTCGTTTCCTGTGCTTTGACAGATCCCATCCTCACTTTTAAGCAACTTATTATCCAGATACTTCATGAGCAAAGCTTCAAGTGGTTCGTACATGATCGGCTTGCTTAAGTAATCCGTAAACCCTTCTTTAAGATAACTGTCGCGAGCACCTACTATAGCATCTGCGGTAAGTGCTATGATAGGAGTGTCATCTGCCAGATGCTCATCTTTGATCATCCTTAAAGTCTGCGTTCCGGACATTTTCGGCATCATCTGGTCAAGCAAAACCAGGTCATACGCCTGCTTACTGAGACATGCTATACACTCCTGTCCGGATAATGCCGTGGTGATCTTCATTTTCGATTCACTTAATAATCCGATTATGACCTCAAGATTCATCTCATTGTCATCAACGATAAGTATCCTTGCATCCGGGGCAATAAGGTTAGGTTTAAACTCTTCTTTCTGAGTCTGCGTCTTTACCATACGCTTAGAATAATCGCCAATCGGTGAAGCATCGATAACCTTCTGGATGACCTCTATTGTAAATACAGACCCTTTGCCGTATTCACTCGTTACCAATATCCGACCTCCCATCATTTCAGCCAGCTGTTTGGTTATATTCAGTCCCAGGCCTGTTCCCTCAATATTTCTGTTCTTGGTCTCATCAAGCCTCTGAAATGTTGAGAAAAGCTTGTCCATATCCTCTTCTTTGATTCCCATGCCTGTATCGGCAACAACGCACTTTAATCTGCTTATTTCATTATCAAAGCAAAAATCTATCTTTACCCCACCTTCAGAAGTATATTTTATTGCATTGTTTATGATATTTAATATGATCTGTCTTATCCTTATCTCATCACCGAACATGATCGACGGGATATCGGGATCAACATTGAGTTCATAGGTCAGTCCCTTTTCTATGGCTTTATTCATGGTCATGATAACAATATCATTAAGAACCTCCGAAAACTCATACTCAACATAAACAAGTTCCATCTTTCCAGATTCGATCTTGCTCAGATCCAGAATGTCGTTGATGATAGAAAGCAGCGTACGGCTTGCATTCCTGATATCCAGTGCATACTTTCGCGTCTTTGATTCCCCTGTCTCTCTAAGGATCATTTCATCCATTCCGATTATTGCATTCATCGGTGTGCGGATCTCATGTGACATGTTTGCCAAAAAATTACTCTTAGCCCTGTTACCCTGATCTGCCAGCTCTTTGGCAACAAGAAGCTGTTCGGAATAATCCATCTGATGCAGAGTGTTGCGATGATACTGAACCATGATATATGTGGTTATAAGCGCTTGGGCAAAATAAAGGACCGGAAATCTCTGCAGCATTGTCTCGGAATAGTTATTCTCAACAATCTGTCTGAGCGGAGTATAGAATACTGCAAAGTACAGTACGGCAAAATAAGCAGATAAAAAGATACCAGATTTTACATTGCCGAAGTACCCGAGTGCCAGAGGCAGAAGAAGCGTCCACAAAATAGCAAATCCATTCGTTGAAAAAAATGTGTCATAGGTGTAGTTGATCATGAAATACAGCGTTGCGACAATGATAGTCAACCTTCTGTCTCTTTTTACAACAGTAAAATACAGAGCAAATAATCCCGAAATGATTCCAAGGATAGCCGTTGTCGCTTCACGCATGAAGCCCTTGCTAAGATTCATGTAACCCGTGAGCACACTGAGTATTATTATGAGCGCACTGCCAAAAGCCAATCCGCGAAGATTTGCTTTGTATCGTTCACCTGTAAAGATACTGCGTCCGAGTTCTTTCCATAGATTGTTCAAAGAATTAATAAGATCCTTCATATCATTGCTTTGCCAGATACTTTTTAGCACTGGCTATATCCTTGACATATACGCCCTTGTACTGATCACCCACAAGAGCCTTTATATCTCTTAGTTCTTCAGGGGATTCGCTTATCGCAAGTATGATCGTCTTCTTTGCTTGAGACTTATTCTTTTCAAGCTGTGAGATCTGAGTTTCATTAAGTATCTTCTTATCATCCAGATATTTTCTTATCACCGCTTCGAGCGCATCATACATTACAGGCTTGCTCAGATAGTCAGAGAAGCCCTCCTTAATGTAATTGTCTCGTGCTCCCACTATCGCATCGGCTGTAAGAGCTATTACAGGAGTATTGTCAGCCAGATGCTGCTGTTTTATTTCTTCAAGAGTCTTTACCCCTGACATCCCGGGCATCATCTGATCAAGGAATACAAGATCAAATGATCTCTCCTTTAAGATATCTATGCATTCCTGTCCCGATTCGGCTGTAGAGACATTTATCCTTGTCTCCTTTAAAAGCCCGACTATTACCTCAAGATTCATCTCATTGTCATCAACTACAAGAACGCGGGCATCAGGCGCGATGAGTGCCGGCCTGTATTCCTTTGTCTTCTCCTGCATGGCAAGAAGATTACGGGCGAAATCACCCACAGGCGTCCTGTCGACTATAGTCTGCTTCATCTTTGCGGTAAATGTCGTACCCTCTCCGTATTTGCTATCAACATCGATTGTTCCATCCATCATCTTGACAAGGCGCATGGTGATGTTAAGTCCGAGTCCCGTTCCCTCAATATTTCTGTTCTTGTCTTCTTCAAGGCGCTGGAAGGATCCGAAGAGTTTTCCGATATCCTCCTCTTTGATACCTATGCCGGTATCCGAAACTCTTACCTTAAGCATCTGAGGATCATCTTCATAATCTACATCTATTGTCACGCTTCCTTCGTGGGTATACTTTATTGCGTTATTGATGAGATTGAGCATGATCTGTCTGATCCTTATTTCATCACCGAGAAGCTTTGAAGGTATGCTCTCTGATACATTGAGCTTAAACTCGAGTCCTTTCTCATGTGCCTTATTCCTTGTCATGTTTACAACATCATTCATCACTGATGAGAAACCGTATTCGACAGGTATCAGTTCCATTTTTCCTGACTCTATCTTACTCAGATCGAGTATATCGTTGATTATCGAGAGCAGTGTCTTTCCCGCACTCTGTATATCAAGTGCATACTTTTTTACCTTATCGCTCACAGACTCTCTTAAGATCATCTCATCCATTCCGATTATCGCGTTCATCGGAGTCCTTATCTCATGCGACATATTGGCCAGAAAATCACTCTTTGCCTTGTTCGATGCATTAGCAGCATCCTTTTCAAGCTCGAGCACCCTTCTTTCATAAGCGGTCTTCTGTTCCTCGAGCTTCATCTCCTCCATCCGCTTATTGGTATCCTGTTCGTTTCTGTAACCGATGTAATAGAATGTGGCTATCATAAAGAATATGATAGAACATATGATGACATTTACAATGAGCTGTCCTCGTACATCCTCATACAGCTCGCTGTTGCTTACCACCATGACCACATACCAAAGATCCATTATCTTGTTAACGTATACAGTGCTCTTTTCTCCGTTTACTGTATAAGGATAGCTGCCCGACTCAGCATTCTTTATAAATTCAAAGAATTCCTCTCCTTGGGGTGTCTCATTGATATTTGTACCTTTCTTATCCTCATCGCGATGGGCTATCAGAAGGCCGCTCTTATCAGCAACAAATCCATAGCCTTTTCCGTTTATGTTCAGCTCGTTTACCATCTGCTGGATGCCGTTTAACTGAACATCAAGAGAAACTACATTCTGTCTGTCAGGAAGCATTCTGCACACTGATATGATGACATTGCCTGTCTGAGCATCGACATAAGGAGGAACGATAGCAACCTCGCCGTCATTTTCTCTGGCTATGATATACCAGCTTCTCTCTCTGGGATCATAGCCTTGTGGCGGTTCCCAGTTAAGGCCGTCCAGATATTTGGTCATTATATATCCGTACAGTCCGGTAAAGTTTTCACTGAATTTTTCAGTGACATTGTTTGTTTCCTCGACAAGGAATTCATGTATCCTGGCCGGGGTGCTGCCGCTGACCAGCATGTGATGAACAGAGTCGGCAGTTACATGCAGTACGTTTTCCGCAGTATTAACGTGATTTTCGATCATAGATGAGACGTTTAATATCCTGTCTTCCATTACCGCTGCTGCATTTGTAACGGCAGCCCGATACATCAGTCTTGATGCATAGACGACCATGACTGTCACGAATAAAAACACAAATATGAGCGGCAGGAGCATGCTGTTTCTCTTTTTTTGTGTATTTATCTGTTTTCTGGCATTACTGTTTTCCATAACCAAATACCTTTACCTGATAGTAAAATACTCCTTAGGGACCTCGATCTTGGTCACTCCCATATATCTGCCGGGATCACCCATGATATATGTATCCTGATAGATCAGGAATATATTATCAGAGCTTATTCCGCTCTCCGCATCTATGTAGCTTGAACCATTCCATTCAGCTCCGGGGGAGAATACGCCGTATGCCTTTGCAAGATCTCCTATATCATTAAGCTTGCTCTCTCCTAAGATAACGTTTCTTGCATGCTCCGCAAGGCCCGCCGAAACAGTGTATCCGTAAGAATACTTCCATGTGCCGAATCTTCCTGCTCCGCCGTTTTTTACTACGGCATCCTCAACGCTTTTAAGTATTGCATCAAAGTCAGCTGTAGCACCGGTGATATCAAGATCGAGCGCTCCCGGGTATCCCATTAAAGGCGAAGGAAGATCCGCTTCGATAAAATATCCTCCGCACTCCATCAGCTTCTTTATGAGCGGCTCGGTATGCGCATCATTTGTACAGAAATATGCTGAATTCTGTCCGTACTTCTCGACCCATTCAGGAGCGTGTTCAAGAATGTATGCCTGCGCACCGGGAACTCCGACTTCCGTTGTGGGATCGGGTGCTTCCTCCATAGCAAACGTCATACCGAATTCCTCGCATGCCGCCTTCATTACCGCCACCTGTCGTGAAACCGATTCATAATCAAGATGTCTCGGGAATGAGATATGTACAAACGTATCGCAGCCAAGTTCATGTGCTGTACGGATCATAAGATATCCGCGGCTTACAAAATCATAATTAACAACAAGATCAGCCTTAGGTCCTATATCTGAAAAATCCTCATATGCCTCTCCCGCTATGCAGATGATGTCAGGTCTTTTCTCATGTATCTGCCTGAAAGCCTCAGTTGTCCCGTCAACCGCCTGATTGACGATTATGGCTTTCATCTTCGGATCATCCGCAAGATTCACTATAGTTTTAACGGTCGTATCCAGTTCGTCAGTGAAATTGTCTGGATATATGGCAAGCGTTACCATGTCGCTTCCGTATTTTTCCCTAAACGCCTCCGCACCTCTTCTGTCATCCTCTGACTGCGAGAAGGACCCCGTTACGATACCTATTCGAAAATCAGGTGAATCAGGTTCTTTTGCTGTCTGTTGTGTAGCATCTTCCTCATTTTGTACCGTCATAACAGGCTCCTGTTCAGTTGTCCTGACTTCCTTTGTGCATGAGACAGCTGCACAAGTCATAACAAGTGCAAGAATGATGCTCATAGCCTTTTTCATAATCTTGATCCTCCAATCATATTCGATGCATTATCATATCCGGCTTATGCTTTTCAAGGTATTTATCCTTTGCTTTTTCGCCTACGGCACATACGCATTTGTATATCCCGTCAAGTCTTTCCTTTTCTTCCTTGAGCTTGTCTTTATCACTTCCCCATATGAGTACAAGCGGTAGCTCGTCTGCCCCGCTTGGCGCAAGCTGTTTTTCCTTGGGGATATATTCCTTTAATGTCATTTCAAGCACTTCATATTTGACGGGCTTGCTTATATAATCGTTAAACCCTTTCGTGATATAGCCTTCCTTTGCTCCGTTAATAGCATCAGCTGTCAGAGCTATAACAGGAGTTTCGTGAAGTATCTCAAGTTCCTTCATCCTGTTTAGGGTGTCCTCGCCGTTCATCCCGGGCATCATCTGGTCAAGAAGGATGCAGTCGTACGAATTTTTCTGTACCATCTCCACGCACTTGTCTCCGCTGTCCACGTAATCGACCTGCATCTTGGTGTCTCTTAACAGCCCTTCCATGACCTCAAGGTTCATTGCATTATCATCAACTACCAGAAGACGGGCCTTTGGAGCATACAGTCTTACTTCATCTATCTCCACACTGTTTAAGAACGATCTGACTGCTTTCGAAAATTCACCGAGCGGCTCGGCTTTTACAACCTTTTGCGGTACGGTTATGATAAACGTGCTGCCTTTGCCGTATTCGCTTTCAAATTCTATGGTCCCTTCCATCATCTCAAGCAGTTTCTGTGTTATATGAAGGCCCAGGCCCGTTCCCTCTATGCTCCTGTTCTTCTTCTCATCAAGTCTCTGAAAACTCTTAAAGAGCTTATCCTTGTCCTCGTCCTTTATACCCATTCCGGTATCGGCGACACTTACGATAAGATCTATGTAGTTATTCATCATCCTGAATTTCGAAGAGATATTTATATCGACACTGCCCTGCATCGTATACTTGATCGCGTTGTTGATTATATTTAACATTATCTGACGTATCCTTATCTCATCTCCGTATAAAACGGAAGGGATCTCTTCGGACACGTTATAGTTGAATAAAAGATCCTTCTTCTGAGCTCTGAGTCTGGTCATGTTGAAGACATCGTTAAGTACCGAAGCCAGTTCATAATCATCTTCAATGATCTCGAAGTTTCCCGACTCGATCTTGCTAAGATCTAGGATGTCATTGATTATTGACAGCAGGGTATTACCCGCACTCTTTATCTCAAGAGCATAGTTTCTTATCTTTGTTTCCTTTGTATCTCTTAAGATCATCTCGTCCATGCCCATTATTCCGTTAAGGGGTGTTCTGATCTCATGGGACATATTTGCCAGAAAATCATCTTTTGCCTTGCTGATATGCTTTATCTCGTTTGACTCAAGCCTGATCCCTATCAGCTGTTTTATCGTATGCACTATAGAGCAGAGCATGAACCCGAAAAGACCGAGCGCCATTATGGATCCAGAAAAGACACCGTTATGCGCAAACTGATATGCTGCTATCTGTATGACCGCCGCAAGCGCGATAAGAACAAATCCTATCGCAACATATTTGTATTCATTGACCAGGTGTTTCTTTAGATCCAGATATATTGTTGCAAACATGACGATGATACCCAAAAGAGCACAGATCGCCGAACTGATGAAGCTGTCAATGATAGACACCTTGCCTATGATCCAAAGCAGGATGCATATGACGGCATTTGTAAGCTCAATAACTCCGACAATGATAAAGATCTTCTGATATCTGTCTTTTTGAAGGGAATTAATGAATATCAGAAACGGCAACGGCATGACCATTACCATCAGAAAAGGTATGTCTGACATTACAGATATGTTTCTTGTATACAACTGTCTGAAAATGGAATTTGACAGTACCCAGCAGGCGCCGAGTATCACACCGATGGAAAGATGCTCCATCTCAAGATATCTTTTATGAACTATCTTATAGACTACTGATGCGATAAGACAAATCGTACCCAGAAGAAGTATGGACATACCGATGAACAGTTCAAATCCGTATCTGTGGAACAGATAAGCAAGGACACCTATCCTTGTTCCTATATATACCTCATATACCATTCCGGAATTGTATTCATAATGAACACGCAGCTTCTTGCCTGCATCTGCCGGATAGATCGATGCCATGACATAGCATTCGGCAGATCTGTCTCCGAAGACTCTGTAATCCTCAGTCTTAAGCTGTTCCCTGAGTTCATCGTCTACATATATCTCCATGTCCATGCCGCGAAAGCATAAAATATTGTAGTCAGCCTTAAAAGTAGCAGGCAGAGTTGTTTCAAGAGTTATATCGCTGTCGGTTCTTCCCGGTACCTCAAATGTCTCTTTTGTGCCGTCAGCATTCACCCTGACCCAGTTATCCCCCGGCAGAATATCACACAGATTTCCGTTAATGGGGCTGTTTGCAGGCATAACAAGCTCGGCTATAAAGATATAGCCAAATATGATTATAAGAACTATCGCAAGAGCGATCTTTATCTTCTTCAATTCCTTCCACCTTCTGATCGAAGCTATTCTATAGCAGAGTATATTTCTCTTATGACATCGATTGCCTCGTCATACATAAAATCTTCGATATATGCTATCGCTTCCTTCAATTTTTCCTTCTGCGTGATCCTGAACGGATAACCCGACAGCTTCTTTGCCAGCTCCTTTGAGAGTTCATCGTCAAAATCATCCAGTGCTACAAGCAGCTTGTCTGCAGTATCCTTAGCAACATCCGCGGATATTTCATCAGCCGCTCTCACATCTCCAAGCTCATCTATGGGACTGAGCTTTTTTATCAGTTCATCATACATTTCAAGTGTCGGCTGCGTTTTCGCGTCAATGACCTCGATGCAGTCGCTTCTTGCAGCCATCTCGAGTTCTTCAAAAGCTTCACCAAGGCGCATCGCTCCGATCATCCTCGAATTGCTCTTAAGCGCATGAACGGTTATCATGTAGCTTTCATAATCTTTGTTTTTTAGATACTCAGAGATCTTGATCCTGTTTTTCTCATAGCTTCCACGGTATCTTTTTATCGCAGACAGATACTTGTCGCTTCCGCCCGTGTAATCCATTCCGGTTTTTGTATCAAGTCCTACTTCACTTAGCCATGTAATATCCATACTTATTCCTTACCCCAGCACATCTATGATCTTTGCCACAAGCTCAGATTTCTTTGCAGGCTTTACAACATATCCCTGCGGCATTAATTCTGTTAACGTCTGTATTACGATATGCTTCTCGCTCATGCCCGTCAAAAAAATGACCGGTATGCTTTCGCAGCCTTCCATGGTGCGAAGCTCCTTTAGCACCATCGGGCCGTCCTTGTTAGGCATCAGATAATCGAGCAGGATCAGGTCCGGCTTTTTCTTTTCAAGGAACTTAAAGGCTGCTTCTCCTGATTTGACCGGTGTTACATCATAAAACTCTTCAAGCTGTTCTTTTATGTGAATGAGCTGTTCGGTATCATCATCAACGACAAGTATCTGCTTCCTTCTGTGTCTTTGCTCAGCTTCCTCATTTACAAACTCTTTGAAAGCACCCATCTCCTCGTTCATCTTCTTTTCAAGCTTTTCCTCTATCTCTGTCATCTTTTCATACAGAGCAAACAGAGAAACCGGTCTGGACAAAAAGAAAACCCTGCTAAGTTCTGAATACTTCATAAAGATCTTCTCATCCTCGTCATTTGCTATCACTATCGCGATGCACAGTCCCCGTTTTGTTGCATCACGCAATACGTCATACGCCTTTACTGTATCAGCTGTCTCATCTCCAAGGCATATGATGACCACCTTGGGAAGCTCTGCTAAAATGATATCGAATATGGCATTTTTAGTCGGACCGCATTTTACGATGAAGTATCCTCTGTCCTTTTCGAGTCTTTCAGATATATCTCCCGCTACCTTTCGATTCTTTCCAGTTATAAGTACTTTTAATGTCATGTCTTCATTCCTTATCTGTATCAGTTGATCGTTAAAGAGTATAAAATCACGAATTTATACTAACAAAAAACAGCACGAAGAATCTCTTCCTCGTGCTGAACGGTCGTTTTTTATGTCTAAACGGTCAGTATATTATTTCTTTTTCCTGAATTCCCTTATCTTTGCATTCATCGTCTTTACCTGGCGCAGATATATGAGATACTGTGACATCCAGATGATGTAGTAGGCAACGATCATCATTACTGTCGTTATCCAGAACACCGTGGTTCCGAACTTAAGCCAGCCCATATAGTAGCTGCATGCATAGAATACGATCATCGTAGGTATGAAATGAGTTACTGTAGATCTTAAGATAGACCAGTCCTCAATATCGTAAACAACTGTCAGTCCCATGGGTATCGCTCCCTGCAGTCCTCCGACAAAGAGCATTAATATATCTTTCCCGGTAAGATCACTTAGCTGTGCTCCCTGAATATATTCCAAAAAGATACCTATAGCCAGCCCGATAATAAATCCGACACTCGTAAGGATCAGGGCATTTTTAAGTTTCTTACTCATGACCTTCACCTCCCCTGTTCATATTGTCCAGCTTTTTGAGTATGTCCTTGACATATCTGCGTGCGACCCACGTTTCACTGCCCCCTTCAAAGATAACCTTTATGGTTCCGGACATGCTTAGGTCAAAACTGAATACCTTTGACAGATTAATTATCTCAAATCTGCTGATACGTACAAAATATCTCTTATCCAGGATATCTTCGAATTCTTTCAGAGTCATCCTAGATTCATGATCTTTTGCCTCTGTACTTACTACAACCCTGCGGTTTTCAGTATAGACACGCATGATATCCTTTTGCTCCAAAAGTATGATGCTTTCTCCATCATTTACCGGGATGCGTGACTTATCAGCATAAACGCATTGTTCTATTGCTTCTATTATCTTGTCTATCTTTTCACTTCTCTGATCAGCCTTAATGATCACCTGCGGGAATTCGCAGGAATTATCGATCTCAAAACTGATGCTGATCTTTTTATCCATACTATGATGACTCTTCTTGATCAATCAGTTAATGTTTCTATTTTATCATATAATCGATCACAACCGATCTTTGCAAAGAACATGGGATATATGCATAACTTAAAGGCACTTAAGCTGCAACTTAAGCGCCTCTTTGCTTTACCTGATCCCGCCTTCATATAGATCGATTCTATCAGTTACGATTAAAATATTTTAACAACACTGTCTATATCATTTCAACAGATTCTGTCTAAACGGTCATTTTAAGAGTTTAAACGGTCATCATCATGCAATGCTCACCTTAAATACCAAAAAGAGTCGTGATCTTTTCGATCCTGCAATTAAATGCGCCCTGTTTTTTAGCAAGTGACCTGACTGTATACTTTCCGTTTTCATCCGCTCTCATTGCAAATATATAGATGCAACCTTTGCCTGCCATGAACCTGAAATCAGAAGAGGTAAAGCCTTTTTCTTCTCCGTCCTTAAACGCTCCTTCTTCAACGACGGTAGGACCTTCTCCAAACAGCTTGTAAGGTTTTGTATCAAATACCGCCTCATGATTTATCCTAAGCCAGTCACCGATCTCTTTAAGGATATTGGTTTCCTCATCAGAAAACGTACCGTCTGCCTTTGGTCCGATATTTAGGAGCATTGTTCCGTTCTTTGATATTATATCTATAAGATCACATAAGATATCCTTTGCTTCTTTATACTTGTTCTGCTTAGTATAGCACCATGAGTTATAGCACATGGCGGTATCGCTCTGCCATCTGTAGGATCTCTGAGAAGACAGCTGACCTCTCTCAATATCTGGAACGGCAATTCCAAGCGGTATAGCATCATGTTTGTAGTTTACGACTACTTCCATGTTTGATTCATCTGCTCTGTTGTAGTAATATGCCAGCATCTTTTTAAGATACGGTTTCAGTTCGGTTCTCTGTATCCACCAGTCAAAATACAGGATAGACGGTCTGTATCTGTCGATCAGCTCGCATGTCCTTACAAGCCAGTCCAGCATGAATTCTTCACTGGGTGATCCTTCTCCTTCAACAGCGTCAAAATCCACATCCACACATACAGACGGCCAGTACAGGTCTCCTCTTTCAAACTCCCTATCTATATCACTGTCTATCTTTCGGGCTATCCCCTGAAAGAAATAATGCTCGATCCTATGGGATGAAGCTCCAAAAATAAGCCCTTTTCTTTCGCACGCTTGCTTTATCTCTAAAAGGATGTTTCTGTACGGTCCCATATCGACACAGTTGTAGGAAGACAGTTCAGAATCATACATCTGAAATCCGTCATGATGTTCAGCCACGGGTATGACATACTGAGCACCCGCATCCATAAAAGTACTGATCCATCTGTCTGCATCAAAGTTTTGTGCCTTAAACATCGGGATAAACTCCTTATAGCCAAACTCTGTATGCTTTCCGTAGGTTTTCAGATGGTGCTCATATGCATCAAAGTCCGGATCATACATAAGGCGCGGATACCATTCGTTTGCATATGCTGGCACGCTGAATACACCGTAATGGATAAAGATCCCGAAACGAAGCTTATCATACCAGGCCGGAACTTTATAAGCAGCTAACGACTCCCAGTCATCCTTGTACGGACCTTTTGCTATGACTGCTTTGATCTGATCAAGTTTTTCTTTCATATCATAGTTTTTCATATAAGCATTGTATCAGAACAAAATAAAAACGGGAACACCTCGTGTTCCCGTCATTGTCTGTTAAAGATCAAACAGTTTCTTTTTCTTTTTTGTTTCGCTTCCGTTCTTGGAATCGGTATATTTCTTGGCAGCGTTTAATGAATCACTTGTTGCCTCGTCAAACTTTCTTAAGAGCTCCTTGGCTTCATGTGAAAGCTTTTCGGGCACCTGAACCACAAGTGTTACATAGTGATCGCCTCTTGTGTTCTTATCACGAAGATACGGAACGCCCTTGCCTTTCAGTCTGACACGTGTATCTGTCTGAGTGCCGGCTTTTACTTCATATACAACCTTGCCATCGACAGTATCGATCACTATATCTCCGCCGAGTGCCGCTACAGCATAGCTTACCGGTACTGTTGAGAAGATGTTCTGATCCTGTCTCTGGAAGATGGGATGTCTTCCGACAATGACCTCAACAAGTACATCGCCTCTGGGACCTCCGTTTACACCGGGTTCTCCCTGGCCTGCCAGTCTCTTGCACTGACCGTTATCGATACCTGCCGGTATATCAACAGCAAATCTCTTCTTTATCGGGATGTATCCTGTTCCTCTACAGTCCGGACATTTTTCCTTTATGATCTGGCCTGTACCGTTACAGTCAGGACAAGCCTGAACATTTCTTACCATTCCGAAGAATGACTGCTGCGTAAATACGACCTGACCCTTTCCGTTACACTTGCTGCAGGTCACAGGCTTGGTTCCGGGTTTTGCACCGCTTCCCTTACATGTCTTGCAGGCATCCTTGGTATTAAGCTCAACTTCCTTTTCGCATCCGAATACAGCCTCCTCAAAAGTGATCCTCACGCTTGTGCGGATGTTTGCGCCCTTCATCGGACCGTTGCTGGCACGGCCTGAACTTCTTCTGCCTCCGAAGAAATCTCCGAACAGATCTCCGAATATATCAGTGAAATCCATTCCGCTGAAATCAAATCCGCCGCCGCCCATACCGCCTTGTTCAAAGGCCGCATGTCCGAACTGGTCATACTGTCTTCTCTTTTCGGGATCTGACAGTACGGCATAAGCCTCGCTCGCTTCCTTGAATTTCTTCTCAGCCTCGGCATCTCCCGGATTCATATCCGGATGATATTTTTTAGCAAGAGCTCTATATGCTTTTTTTAATGCGGCATCGTCAGCGTTCTTTTCAACGCCAAGTACCTCGTAATAGTCTCTCTTCTGCTCTGCCATAGTGTGTTTATTCCTCGTTTCTAAATGTGAGCCATGTCATTGTAAGCCGTCTCAGACGGGACATAGCCTTCGTATCAGTCTTTAAAAGCCTGATACCGTTATTACACAGACTAAGGGGACGATCGTCCCCTTTCGTCAGATTTATTTAATTAGACCTCTCTGAAGTCTCCGTCGATTATATCATCGTTTGGTGCTGAATCAGCTGCTCCTGCGTTTGATGCACCTCCCATGCCTGACATATCAGGACCTGCTCCTGCTGCTCCTGCAGCACCCTGAGCCTGCTCATACATCTTTGCGAACAGGTTCTGAGCTCCGCTCATCAGCTTCTCCTGAGCTGCCTTCATCTCAGATACCTGATCTGAAGTCATCTCCTGATCCTTTGTCTTCTCAAGGATATCCTTGAGTGCCTGAAGATCTGCTTCAACATTTGCCTTCTCGCCGGCATCAACCTTGTCACCGACTTCGTTAAGAGCCTTCTCTGTCTGGAATACAAAGCTGTCTGCCTCGTTACGAGCATCTATAGCTTCCTTACGAGCCTTATCCTGTGCCTCGTATTCAGCAGCTTCCTTTATAGCCTTATCTATCTCATCATCTGACATAGATGAACCTGCTGTAATGGTGATGTGCTGTTCCTTGCCTGTTCCGAGATCCTTTGCTGATACATTAACGATACCGTTTGCATCGATATCGAATGTAACCTCGATCTGAGGAACACCTCTCATTGCCGGAGGTATACCGTCAAGTCTGAACTGACCGAGTGACTTGTTGTCCTTAGCGAACTGTCTCTCACCCTGTACTACGTTTATATCAACAGCTGTCTGATTGTCAGCAGCTGTAGAGAAGATCTGGCTCTTCTTTGTAGGTATTGTTGTATTTCTTTCAATAAGTCTTGTAGCTACACCGCCCATTGTCTCGATTGAGAGTGAAAGGGGAGTAACATCAAGAAGAAGGATCTCACCCGCACCTGCATCACCGGCAAGCTTACCGCCCTGGATAGAAGCACCTATTGCTACGCACTCATCAGGGTTGAGTGATTTTGAAGGCTCCTTGCCTGTAAGCTGTTTAACCTTCTCCTGTACTGCAGGGATACGTGTTGAGCCGCCGACTAAGAGTACCTGACCGAGATCTGCATTTGTAAGACCTGCATCCTTCATCGCATTCTGTACAGGTATTGCTGTCTTCTCAACAAGGTCGTTTGTAAGCTCATCGAACTTAGCTCTTGTGAGGTTCATATCAAAGTGCTTGGGTCCCTCGCTGGTAGCTGTGATGAAAGGAAGGTTTATGTTTGTTGTTGTAGCACTTGAAAGCTCTTTCTTAGCCTTCTCTGCTGCTTCCTTAAGTCTCTGGAGTGCCATCTTGTCGTTTGAAAGATCAACTCCTTCAGCTGCCTTGAACTCAGAAAGCATCCAGTCGATTATCTTCTGGTCAAAGTCATCACCGCCAAGGTGTGTATCACCGTTTGTTGAAAGTACTTCGATAACGCCGTCGCCGATCTCAATGATAGATACATCGAATGTACCGCCGCCGAGGTCGTAAACCATTATCTTCTGTTCCTTTTCATTATCAAGTCCGTATGCAAGAGCTGCTGCTGTAGGCTCATTGATGATACGCTTTACATCAAGTCCTGCGATCTTGCCGGCATCCTTTGTTGCCTGTCTCTGTGCATCGTTGAAGTATGCGGGAACTGTTATAACAGCCTCTGAAACCTTTTCACCCAGATAGCTCTCTGCATCGGCTTTAAGCTTCTGAAGGATCATAGCTGAGATCTGCTGAGGAGAATACTTCTTGTCATCGATAGTTCTGCCTCTGTCTGTACCCATATCTCTCTTTATTGAAGAGATCGTCTTTTCTGCATTTGTAACAGCCTGACGCTTTGCGGGCTCACCTACAAGTCTCTCGCCGTTCTTTGTGAATGCTACGACCGAAGGTGTTGTTCTAGCGCCCTCAGTATTTGCTATAACGGTAGGCTTTCCACCTTCCATTACCGCTACGCAACTGTTTGTTGTACCTAAGTCAATACCAATAATCTTTCCCATAGTGTTTTCCTCCTGAAAGAATTTCTTTTTATCAAAAAGTTATACTTATAATCTATTGAGCAACAGCAACCATGCTGTGTCTTACAACGCTGTCTCTGTACATGTAGCCTTTCTGCAGCTCCTGAGCAACGATACCCTCTTCAAATTCTTCACTCTCAACCTGCATCACCGCATTGTGAAGATCGGGATTGAATTCCTGGCCGAGAGCTTCGATCGGTTTTACGCCGAGCTTGTCAAGCTCTCCCATGAGCTGTTTGTATATCAGATTCATACCTTCATATATAGGATCTGTCTGATTCTCCTGTGGCACGCTCGCGAGGCCTCTTTCAAAGTTGTCTACGACAGGAAGCATCTTTTCTATAACACTCTTGGCTCCCATCTCGAACATCGTAGCCTTTTCCTTCTCAGTACGCTTTCGATAATTCTCGAATTCCGCCATCTGACGCATAACCTTGTCTTCGAGTTCCTTTTTCTGATTCTCGAGCGCCTCAAGCTTCTTGTCTTTTTTCTTGAAGTTCTTTAGTTTGCCGCCTTCTTCTTTTTCTTCTTCAGCTGCCTGTTCTTTCTCAGCACTTTCTTTGGTCTTTGCTTCAGCGTTCTCTTCCTGTTCGTTTGCCGCCTCTGCTTCTTTGCTTACGTTTTCTTCTGTCTGAGTTTCTTCACTGGCTGAAGCAGTTTCTTCATCGATTACTTCTTTTTCATTCTCGGACATGTCAATGTTCCTTTCTTGCTATTTCTTATATATGGAATCAAGCTGATTCATAACGTTCTTTAAGTTATCAACCACCTTGTCGTAATCCATTCGCTTTGGCCCGATGATGCCGATCGTGCCTTTCATGCCTTCGCCCAGATCATATGTTGCGGTAACTATGCTGCAGTCCTTCATTGCTGTTATGGGTGATTCGTCACCTATATAAACCTGTATTCCCGTGCTGCTCTCATCTTCCAGCGTATCCTTTACAAGTCTTCCGAGCACCTGCTTTTCCTCTAAGGTATTAATAAGCTCGCTTGCCTTATGGTTATCTGAAAGCTCCGGATACTTGAGTATGTTGTTGGCACCGCTTGTGTATATCTCAAGATCTTCCTCTTCATGGATCGCCTGGGCAACCGCATCTATCACTTCTCCGATAAGATCGCTGTGTATTCCGGCCTGCTGCTTTAGGGCGGTTATCATCGCGAGGTTTATCTCTTCTATAGATAAGCCGTTCAAATGAGTGTTAAGAAGGATGTTAAGCTTAAGGATAGTCTCTTCATCCATCTCCTGGGCTATGTCGATTATACTGTTTTTTATCACATTTCCTTCGACAACGATGACTGCCAAAAGCTGTTCGGAATTAACCTTTGTTAGCTGTATGAACTTTAGCTTGTTGCGATGTATCGTCGGTGCGGATACCATCGTCGCATAATTGGTGTTCACAGCCAGAAGCTTTGCAGTCTGCTTTAACAGATGATCGAGCTTTTCTTCCTTGTCGAGTAGCTCGCCTTTAAGCTCATCTACTTCTTTTTGCTTTTCAATCATCAGCTCATCAACATAAAGCCTGTATCCTGCATCTGACGGTATGCGTCCGGCTGATGTGTGCGGCTGCAATATATAACCCATCTCTTCTAGGTCAGCCATCTCGTTTCTTATCGTGGCCGAACTTAAGTTTAGATCGGTATACTTTGAAATTGTCCTGCTCCCGACCGGTTCGCCACTCTCAAGATAGTTGCGGATGATAGCCTGGAGTATCTTTTTCTTTCTGTCAGTAAGCTCCATATCGGATATCCATCTAAATCTGGTCTGTTAGCACTCGCCTCATTTGAGTGCTAATATCTTTGCAACACTTAAGATACCACCCTTATATGCCAATGTCAACACATAGAAATATTAAAAAAATATAAAAAAATGACCCGGTCTTTTAACCGGGTCAAATAAGCGTAAGTTCATTCAGATATTAGATATCAAAAGCTCCTGTGATATCATCGTTGAATACGTAGTAAACCTTGCTCTCTTCAGGCTTAACAAAAAGCTGAACCTTCTTAAGCTCAGAAGCCTTCTTGTCATAATCGTATGTCCATACGTCCTTAGCGATCTTAAGAAGTGACTCCTGTGTGTATTCCTTCTCAGCAAACTGAAGCATAACCTCAGCTGATACAGCTGTCTTCTTTGCAGGTGCTGCAGCCTTCTTAGCTACTGCCTTCTTAGGAGCTGCTGTCTTCTTTACAGGTGCTGCTACCTTCTTCTCAGCTGCCTTTTTAGGAGCTGCTGTCTTCTTTGCGGGTGCTGCTACCTTCTTCTCAGCTGCCTTTTTAGGAGCTGCTGTCTTCTTTGCAGGTGCTGCTACCTTCTTAGCTGCTGCCTTCTTGGGAGCTGCTGTCTTCTTTGCAGGTGCTGCTACCTTCTTAACTTCTTCCTTCTTCTCTGCAACTGCTGCCTTAACCTCAGTTGCCTTAGCTTCAACTTTCTTCTCTGCATCAAGTGATGCTGCTACCTTTGCGATTGGCATTTTCTTTTCTCCCTTCAATAAACAAATCGTCTATTAACCCGCAGGACATGATCCTGCTACAACTCATAGTTACCTACGTAAAAAAGTTTAACGCAATAAATGCAAGTGTGTCAACGCAAATACTTACAAAAGATAGTCTCTTTTGTATTCAGGAATATAAATGTTGCATAAAAAAATCAGTACATTTCTCTTACAAACCTTCTGAGAGCCTCAAGACTTCTTTCGACTTTCTCTGTAGAGATACAGTATGCAAGTCTGAAGTGTCCGGGGCATCCGAAGCTGTCCGAAGGTACTCCGATGAAGTCATATCTTTTTGCTTTTTCGCAAAACGCTATTGCGTCATCTTCGAGTGCCTTGGGGAATATGTAGAAAGTTCCTCCGGGCTTTACGCATTCGAATCCAAGATCAGTAAGCTCGTTGTAGAGTATGTTCATGTTTTTCTCATACACGCTCATATCGGCAGTAAGATCTAGATTTTCCGCAACGGCAAGCTGAATGAGTGAAGCGGGACAGTTGTGTCCTATGCCTCTTGATATCTGTCCGCACATCACTGCCATCTTGTCTGCGCCTTCGCATTTCGGATTTATAGCAACGTAGCCGATTCTCTCTCCTGGGATCGACAGCGATTTAGAAAATGAATAGCATGAGATCGTATGATCATAGAACTTTGAAACATACGGTGCATCCACTCCTTCAAAAACGATCTCTCTGTATGGCTCGTCGCTTATCAGATATATCACATGAGAGTACTGTTCAGATTTCTGTTTCAGTATGTTTGCCAGTTTCTCAATAGTGTTTGTAGAATAGCATATGCCCGACGGGTTATTGGGTGTATTCACCAGAACCGCCATGGTCTTTTCGTTTATCATCGATTCGAAGGCTTCGAAGTTTATCTGGAAGTTCTTTACATCTGCAGGAACAACTTTAAGTACGGCACCGCTTAAGTTTACATACGGATTGTACTCAGGAAAGAAAGGTGCAAATGTCAGTATCTCATCACCGGGTACAGTAACGAGTCTTACCGCATGAGCTATCGCACCGGCGGCACCGCTAGTCATAAATATATGATCCATTGTATAGTTCATATTGAATCTTCGGTTTAAGGAAGCCGCTACCTTTACCCTTACCTCAGGTATTCCAAGACTCTGACTGTAGCCGTGAAGTTCTATTGAGCTCTTTGTGGAGAGCAGTTCTATCATGGTCTTGTTGACCGCATCCGGAACCGGTACCGAAGGATTGCCGAGAGTATAGTCAAATACATTCTCGTATCCTATCTCTTTGCCTCTGGCTGTCGCGTACTCCGAAAGATTTCTTATAACCGATTTTGCTGATAACATATCAACATATGTCTGTGCTAACATCTGTTCTTCTCCCACGTCTTAATATAATCCAATACAATATCCGACAAGGCATCCACCGACATGCTGCCCGTATTTATGCAAAGGTCATAGTTTGTTGCCTCATCGATCTTTCTGCCCGTAAAGTGATAATAATATGCCTTTCTGAATTTATCCAGTTTAGCTATCCTTTTTTCTGCTTCCTTCTCATCAAGGCCGCAGACTTCCATGGTCCTGTTTATGCAGTCGCTTTCCGATGCATAGCAGAATACCCTGATCACATCCTTATTGTCACAAAGCACGGCATCCGCACATCTTCCCATGATGATGCAGTCTTCGCCTTCCGACAGTTCCCTTATCATCTTGGCCTGCAGTCTGAAAAGATTGCTCTCCGATGTATATCTCTTGTCTGAGGGCGGCAGAGGTCCCCAGTCATCTACCCATCCTGTATCTGTTCCTATATATGTATGATTGAGCTTCTCATCGGATTCGCCAAAGAGAGCTTCGTTTATGCCTGTCTGATCAGACAGCATCCTCATAAGCTCCCTGTCATAGAACTTGCATCCAAGCTTTTTGGCCAGAGCCTTGCCCATGACGCGTCCGCCGCTTCCGTATGTTCTGGATATTGTTATAACCATGCTTACCTCCTTTATTCTCCGAGATATGCCTTCTTTACCGATTCATCATTCATAAGCGTCTTTGCATCACCTGAAAGGGTGATGTTTCCCGTTTCGAGCACGTATGCCCGATCTGCAATGGAAAGTGCCTTCTTTGCATTCTGCTCGACTAGGAGCACCGTTGTACCCGATGCCGATATTTCTTTTATTATATTAAATATCTCTTCAACAAAGATTGGAGAAAGACCCATGCTGGGCTCATCCATAAGTATGAGCTTTGGATGCGACATCAGCGCTCTGCCCATGGCAAGCATCTGCTGCTCACCGCCGGATAAGGTTCCCGCGAGCTGATTCTTTCTCTCCTCTAGTCTAGGGAAGGATTTGTATACCTTCTCAAGAGTCTCGTTAAGCTCGTTCTTGTCTTTTCTTGAATAAGCACCGAGCTTAAGGTTTTCAAGTACAGTCAGCTGCGCAAATACCCTTCTGCCTTCGGGAACGTGGCTCATTCCCATATATACTATCTTGTGAGCGGGGATCTTTGTGATATCCTTGCCTTCAAACATAACGGTTCCCGCGGTCTTGTTAAGAAGTCCGCTTACCGCATGCAGAATGGTAGTCTTTCCCGCGCCGTTTGCTCCGATTAAAGATATTACCTCTCCCTCGTTTACCTCAAAGCTAACGCCCTTTATAGCCTTTATGACTCCGTAATTTACTTCAAGATCCTTTACTTCAAGCATTGCCATAACTTTTATTCTCCCAGATATGCCTTTATAACTTCCGGATCGTTAAGAACATCCGCGGTCTTGCCCTGTGCGAGTACCTGGCCGAAGTTAAGCACCGTTAATCTTTCACATATACCTGATACAAGCTTCATATCATGCTCGATAAGAAGGATCGTCATATCAAACTTCTTTCTGATGAGCTGTATCGTTTCCATGAGTTCCTTTGTTTCATTCGGGTTCATTCCCGCTGCCGGCTCATCCAAAAGCAAAAGCTTCGGGTTTGTGGCAAGAGCTCTTGCTATCTCAAGCTTTCTCTGCTTTCCGTAAGGAAGGTTTCCGGCAGATAACTCTGCTTCCTTATCAAGATCAAATACACTTAACAGCTCCATGGCTTTTTCATCCATGGCCTTTTCCGTCCTGTAATACTTGGGCAGTCTGAAAATGCCTGCTATCGTAGAATATGCATAGTCGTTGTGAAGCCCCGCCTTAACATTGTCGAGTACGCTCAGTTTTGAAAACAGACGGATGTTCTGGAAAGTACGCGCAACGCCTTCCTGATTTATCTGTGTCGTCTTCATTCCGGTGATATTCTTATCATCAAGCTTTATTATCCCGTCGGTAGGCTTGTATACTCCGGTCAGCATGTTAAAGACTGTCGTCTTTCCTGCACCGTTTGGACCGATGAGTCCATAGAGCTCTCCCTTTTGAATATGAACCTCAAAGTTGTCTACCGCTCTTAATCCGCCAAAAGAGATACCAAGATTAGTTACATCTAGTAATGCCATTTACTGTACCTCCTTTGTCTTTG
>CADAPR010000046.1 GCA_902789785.1 uncultured Lachnospiraceae bacterium | reverse complement strand
CGCATATGCTCAGTGGTACATGAATCAGACAACCGAAGCGGATGATGCAGATTCGACCGAAGAGGCGATCGAGCAGGCGTAAGGACAACTGAATAAAGATAAACGGAGGAAAGCGTATGAATATCACAAATGACAGATTCCTTTCCGCCATACAGATTCAGGATAAGTTTTTATCAGATAAGAGAACTGATATAAACAGAACTGACAGCGAACAGACATCGTTTAAGGATATCCTGAACAAGACAAGTGAACAGACAGCGCAGGGAAGCGTCAAGTTTTCCAAACATGCATCGGACAGGCTGGCTACAAGAGATATCGTGCTCGATGATACTCAGATAGACAGACTAAACGACGGCATAGCAAGGGCTGAGATGAAAGGAATCAAAGAATCACTCATGATCATGGACAAGCTTGCATTCATAGTAAATGTTCCAAGCAACACTGTGGTCACTGCACTTGACTCAAGCAATAGCAAAGAGCAGGTATTCACAAACATAGACGGAGCGGTTATAGTTTAGGGCCGGACCTCACAAGGAGGCCTCTGATCTTTGAATGACAGATAAGATCAAAACCGCCCATGAATTTTAATATTTTGGAGGGCAAACATTATGATGAGATCTATGTACTCCGGCGTTGCCGGACTTAAGACACACCAGACAAAGATGGACGTTATAGGTAACAATATTGCGAACGTCAATACTGTAGCCTACAAGTCACAGTCTGTAACATTTTCCGAGCTCATGTATCAGACCTCGCAGGCAGCCAGCGGCGCCAATGCCGTAACAGGTACTGCAGGTATCAACGCTCGTCAGATAGGTCTTGGTGTTAAGACAGGTGCCATCAATACAGCAATTACATCACAGGGCGCTTCTCAGACGACAAACAATCCTTTCGATATAAGGATAACCGGTGATGCATTCTTCATAGTAAGCAACGGAACAGACAAGCTCTTTACAAGAGACGGTTCCTTCTACGTAGACGGTGTCGGCAATCTCGCCATGACATCAAACGGATACAATGTAATGGGATGGCAGGTCGATCCCGAGACAAAGGATATCAAGAGAGATACGGTTACACCTCTTCGTATCATGAGCCCCGAGAACATGACATATCCTCCGGAGGCAACAACCATCGCTACAGTAAGCGGTATCCTTGATAAGAATGATTCAAACGTTCTTGCTTCATCAGGTAAGACGATGAACCTTATGTTCTACGATAACCTCGGATACAGCTACACAGCAAAGCTTGTTGTAAAGAGCACAGATACAGAAGGCGAATATACGGTTCAGCTTGATTCGATAAAGGATCAGACAAACACAAATTATCCTATCGGAAATCTTACTCTCGGCGGCGGAGCAGAAGTCAACAAGGAAACAAACCTGGCTCTTTCAGACAAATGGGAGATATCGGGAGGACAGATCGTAAACAAAGCAGATCCTACAAAGATCGCATTTGACGGTACAAATGTAGTTGACTGGGACCTTCTTGCTGATGCATACAACTATGATGATTCTACAGAACTGCAGACCATGAAGTTCACTATTACAGATGATTCTACGGATCCTGCGACAACAGGTGATTATACACTTGAGCAGATCCTTAAGAATGAGACATATTCTGTCGGTTCTCTCAGCGGAAATCTTCAGGATGCAGGAGTATTTGACATCAACAGTCTTACAGCAAGCAAAGTGACTCCTACAGGAAGCTCTGTACTTGTTTATGATACAACAACAGGTGCATTCAAGAGCATAGGCGGTCAGACAGGTGTTAACCTGGCATTATCTTCTCTTGAACCTGCAGGCAGATTTGAAGATATCGAGATCGATTTCTCTAAGACAACAATGTATAACAATGCCGGAACATCTACGATCGCTGCAGCAAGCGGTGATGTAAACAAGATCGGCTGCGGACGTAAGCTCGGCGAGATGAGCGGTGTTTCTATACAGGATGACGGCCGTATATATGCTTCATACGACAATGGTATGAGCAAGCTCCTTGGCCAGATCGCAGTTGCTGAATTTGCAAATGCATCAGGTCTTGAAAAAGAAGGCGACAACCTCTATAAATCAACACAGAACTCAGGCGACTTCGACGGCATCGGTACTGATGTAAAGGCTGGCGGCGGATATATGACGACCGGTGTACTTGAAATGAGTAACGTTGATCTGTCAGCAGAGTTTACAGATATGATCACGACACAGCGTGGATTCCAGGCTAACTCAAGAATAATCACAGTTTCTGATACACTTCTTGAGGAACTGGTAAATCTGAAGAGATAATAACATAGAGTAGTTACAAAAGATTGTGCTTTTTGATAGAACAGACGGTGCATTTGCAGGAAACGGCAGATGCACTTCTGTTCGTTTTTGCAGTTAAGAAAAGGAAACCGCAAATATGATCGAGATCACCAAGATGGACGGTACCAAGACCCTTATAAATCAGGACCTCATTGAGACCGTCGAATCCACTCCCGATACTGTCGTTACATTGACCACGGGAAGAAAAATAATTACAAAAGAAAGTAGACAAGAGATAGATAATTTAGTAAAATCGTATAGAAAGGAAATTTATGCCAACCTGCCGATTTTTGACAGATTGTAATATGTTTCCTGGAAAGGTGTGACATCGTGGATTTAGCATCATTACTAGGTATTGTTATTTGCCTGGCGCTTGTCATATTCGGTATCGTTGCCGGAAATGGCTTCGGCGTAATAGTTAACTTTTTGGACCTCAATTCAGCCCTGATAACATTCGGCGGGGCTTTTTGTAGTGTCATGGCGAGTAATACAATGCCAGATTTCGTGGCCGGCATCAAGGCTATCGGACTGATATTCAAGGCTCAGTCTGCAGACACGCCCGAAGTTATCAAGAAGATCATCGATCTTTCCAATGTTGCCAGAAAAGAAGGACTTCTCTCGCTTGAAGAAGCAGCCGGAGATCTGGATGATGCTTTTCTTAAAAAGGGAATACTGCTCATCGTTGACGGTACTGATCCCGAACTGGTAAGAGGCATCATGGAAACAGAGATGATATCTGTTGACGAGCGTCACAAGAAAAAGATCAATTTCTGGAGCGATCTTGGAGCTATGGGACCTGCATGGGGTATGATCGGTACCCTTGTAGGACTTGTTAACATGCTTCAGGCCATGGATGATCCGGGTGCTATCGGACCTGCTATGGCTGTCGCCCTTATCACTACATTGTACGGTTCTCTGCTTGCGAACTGGATATGCACTCCTACGAGCGCCAAGCTTAAGGTTCAGAACGAACAGGAGATGATGGGCAAGCAGATAGTCATAGAGGGGCTTTTGTCTATACAGGCAGGTGAAAACCCCAGAGTAATAGAAGAAAAGCTCAAGTCTTTCCTTGAGCCTAAAGACAAGGCAGCTATGGATGCGGCTGCAGGAGGTGAAGCGGATGGCTAAGCGCAAAGAAGATCCGCCGCCGGCCGGTGCCCCGGCCTGGCAAAGTACCTTTGCGGATCTGATGAATTTGCTGCTCTGCTTCTTTGTTCTGCTCTTCTCCATGTCAAATATGGATGCCGAGAAGTTTGAAGCACTGGCAGCTTCGTTTTCAAATACATTTTCAATATTTTCAGGCGGCGGAAGCTCGTTTGATGACGGACTTCTCATCAGCAACGGTATGAGCCAGTTAAATCAGCTGGATAACTACATAACAAATGTCGGAGCTGCGGCCAACACAGAGACCATGGACAATGAGTTTAAGGAAGAGGTCGATGAAGAGGAAAGCCTTGCAGCCAAGATGGAAGAAGAAGGTCTAAAGGAATCCGAGCAGATGGCTGAAAGGATCGAGGAGGCACTTGCCGAAGTAGGCAAGGAAAGGGAAGTGGATGTCTCATTCACTTCACAGTATGTCCTTTTAACGCTCAAAGGTTCAGTGCTCTTTGATTCGGGAAAAGCTGATCTTAAGCAGGAGGCGATGCCTACCATAGCTCAGATCGGAGTGATCCTTGAAAGATACGGTCTCTTCGGGATAGAGATAGAAGGTCATACCGACAACGTTCCGATGAACGGCGGAAAGTATGAGAACAATGATGTGTTGAGCAGCTACAGAGCTCTGTCACTGTTCAATTATCTGACTCAGAATACGAGTATCGATCCTGCCTCTATTAAGCACAGCGGACGAGGCGAATATGCTCCCATAGCCGATAACTCGACACCTGAGGGCAGGAGCAAGAACAGACGTATTGAGATAAAGGTCTACAACAGCTTAAACAGCTTAGTAAGGTAAGGAATAAAAGGAACTAAAATCTATGAAGAAAAACATGTTATCGGTACTGATACTTGCGCTTCTTATCGTTAATGTGGCGCTGACATCGATCATGATGTTCACTATGATGGGTACCAACAAGAAGACGGCAAAGCTTATCGACGGGATCTCAACAGCTCTTTCGCTTGAGATAACCGATCCTGCCATGGAAGGAGCAGAGGCTGAAGCTGAAGTTGCGATGGAGGATATCAAGGTATATCAGATCCCCGATCAGCTGACCATCGGTCTTGCAAAGGGTGCTGACGGAAAAGCCCATTACTGTGTAGTGAGCATATCGCTTTCTCTAAACACCAAGGATCCTGATTATGAAAAATACAATGCGACACTCGGCGATAACGTGGATATGATCAAGGACAAGATCTTCCAGGTAGTCGGAAGCCACACTATAGAAGAGGCTGAGAGCAACACCGACGGATTAAGGGAAGAGATCCTTGAAGCCATACAGCAGATGTACGGATCAAAGTTTGTCTATAACATAGTTTTCAGAGACATCATGTTTAGCTAGAAATGAGACCATAAAACGACGGGAGGTGAGCCGGCTTGGGAGAGGTATTATCTCAAAGCGAGATAGACAGCCTGTTAAATGCGTTGAGCAGTGGTGAGCTTGATGCCGAAGATATAAAGACCAAGGACGAAGCACAGGTTCGCAATTATGATTTTGCCCGTCCTTCTAAGTTTTCAAAAGAACACTTGAGAACACTCGAGATCATATATGAGCACTACGGAAGACTGCTTTCGACAAACCTTCCGCTCTACCTAAGAAAGAACGTATCCGTGACAACGGCAAGTTCCGAGACGGTCGTGTTCTCAGAGTTTTCCAATGCATTATCCAATCCGGTAATACTTGGAATAGTCGATTTTAAACCGCTAAAGGGGTCCATGATGATCGAGCTTTCACCAAACCTTGGATTTGCGATCATTGACAGGATGCTAGGCGGAAAGGGCATGCCTATAGACAAGACCAGGGAGTTTTCAGAGATCGAGCTGGTCATAATCGAAAAGATCATGGTGCTTTGCATGCAGCTGATGAAAGACCCGTGGAAGAACGTGGTGGACATAAATCCCGTACTTGAGAGACTTGAGACCAATCCGCAGTTTGCACAGATCATAGCACCGAATGACATGATAGCCATTGTAACATTAAACATCACCATCGGTGATGTAGACGGCATCATGAATATATGTCTTCCGTTCTTTACTATAGAGGAGGTCATTGAAAAGCTGAATACCAAGTTCTGGTATTCAAGAATGAAGGATAACGACGAGGAAGATTTTTCTGTATATGTGGAATCGCTCATCAGGCGAGCTGAGGTTCCGGTCACGGCATATCTTGGAAAGAGTGTCATAACCGTAAACGACTTTGCGGGACTTCAGTGCGGAGACATCATAAGGCTTGATACGAAAGCCGATGAACCGCTTCCGGTATACGTTGGGAATATTAAAAAATTCATGGCTGCACCCGGAAAGAGCGGCGATAAATATGCCTGCAGGGTGACATCAGTCATAAGAGAGGAGGAATAGGAGCATGGATGGTATCTTATCTCAGGAAGAGATAAATGCTTTGCTTAGTGGAATGTCAGCTGATCAGCCGGCCGATGATGCTCCTGCAGCAGAACCGCTTGACACAACGACTGCGGCAGACGGAGACACTTTATCGGATGTTGAAAAGGACGCCATTGGTGAAGTTGCCAATATAAGCATGGGAACATCCGCAACTACTCTCTATTCCCTTGTTAACACTAAGGTGAATATAACGACACCGGTTGTTTCGCTGAGCAACTGGGAGGAGTTGTCAAAGGAGAGACAGGATCCTTCGATCCTTATACAGATCAGATACACCAAGGGTCTTGATGGTTCCAACATCCTTATTCTAAAGGAAGACGATGTAAAGATAATCACCGATCTTATGATGGGCGGTGACGGAACCAACATAGACGGAGAGATCGGAGAACTTCATCTGTCCGCTATATCTGAGGCAATGAACCAGATGATGGGATCATCTGCAACATCGCTTTCTCAGATGTTGGGAAATATGATAGACATATCACCTCCGCGGGCTGAGAGGATCGACATGGAAAACGGAGTACTTCCAGGCGGAGACGCAGGGGATTTCCTCTCGGGAGTATTCGTAAAGATCGCTTTCAGAATGCAGATCGGAGATCTTGTGGATTCTACGATACTTCAGCTGTATCCTGTAGAGTTTGCAAGAAATATAGTAGCTACATTCCTTGGAGGAGGCATACAGCAGCCTGAAGAGAAGAAGCCTGAGCCGGCAAGTTATGAGCCGCCGAAGGTAGAAGCCAGTGCACCTGCACCAGAGCCTCAGCCTACACAGGCAGTACCGCCTACACAGGCAGCACCGCCGCCGTATCCTACACCGGCACAGCCTTATTATGATCCCAACATGATGCAGGGATATCAGATGCCGCCGATGTATCAGATGCCGCCAATGAACATGAATTATCAACCTGCACAATTTGAACAGTTTTCTGGCAATGTGACCGCAATGCAGGCCAACGAGAATATCGGCCTGATCATGGATGTACCGCTTGAGGTCACCGTAGAACTCGGAAGGACAAAGAAGAATATTTCGGATATTCTGGATTTCGCACCGGGTACTATCATTGAACTGGACAGACTTGCGGGTGAACCGATAGATGTCTTGGTCAACGGAAAATTTGTAGCAAAAGGTGAAGTTGTCGTTATCGAAGAAAGTTTCGGTATTCGTGTAACTGAGATTATAAAATAAAGAAACAGGAGATGGAAACTATGGCAAAGAGTATTCTTATTTGTGATGATGCAGCATTTATGCGAATGATGATCAAGGATATCCTTACAAAGAACGGATATAATGTTGCAGGCGAAGCAGAGAATGGAGCAAAGGGCGTTGAGAAATACAACGAGCTTAAGCCCGATCTTGTTCTCATGGATATCACAATGCCGGAGATGGATGGTATCGAGGCTCTTAAGGCTATAAAGTCTGCAGATTCGAACGCAAAGGTTATCATGTGCTCGGCTATGGGCCAGCAGGCTATGGTTATCGAGTCTATCCAGGCTGGAGCAAAGGACTTTATCGTTAAGCCTTTCCAGGCAGACAGAGTATTGGAAGCTGTTAAGAAAGTAGTGGGCTGATATGCTTTTAAGTAAAGCCGGAGGGGTTGATTCGGCTGTTCAGCTGATAACTGTTCTGATCATATTTGTGGCTGTGCTGTTTATCACTCTGTATGTTACCAAATGGGTAGCAGGGTTTCAGAAGCATCAGATGATCGGAAAGAACATGAAGGTTATCGAGACCATGAGGCTGACACCCACTCAGTTTGTGCAGATTGTAAAGGTCGGAAAGCAATATCTTGCGATTGCTGTCAGCAAAGAGCAGGTTACTTTGCTTGCAAAGCTTGAAGAGGATGAGCTTACAGATACCGAGGATGAAGCTTATGAAACAGACTTCTCAAAGGTATTTGACCGCTTTAAAAGATCCTTTGTAAAAGGCAGTGAAGACAGCACCGATGATGTACAAGATAAAGATGAAGAAAAATAGAAGAATAAATAGAATCATTGTTCAAATATGCCTACTGTTTATGGTGGGCATATTGTGTATATATCCCGAAATTGATGCATATGCCGTGGAAGTCAGACAGGAAGGCATAGGAAGTCAGCTTACGGATACCACAGAGGACAGAACAAATATAAATGAACCGGGTGCATCGGATGATACCGATGAGCTCAAGGAGTTAAATATCGCAAATACCGTTACCGTAACCTATGATAACGGAAACGGCGAATTAAACGGAGCACTCAGGATACTGATAACGCTCACGCTTATCGCAATGGCTCCCATTCTCATTATCCTTATGACGAGCTTCACAAGGATAATCATCGTAATGCACTTTACAAGAAATGCGCTTAATACCCAGACGGCACCGCCTAACCAGGTGCTTATCGGGCTTACGCTGTTTTTGACATTTTTCATCATGTCACCAACGATCAACACCATCAGAACGGAAGCTATCGCTCCGTTTGATGCAGGTCAGATCAATCAGGCGGAGGCGCTTGATCGAGCGATGAAACCCATGAGGGATTTCATGTATCCTCAGACTCAGATGAAGGATGTGAGGATGTTTCTTGATATAGCAAACATCGAATGGAACGAAGCCGACGGTGTTGATGCTATCCCCAGCTCAGTACTTATACCGAGCTTTATCGTGAGCGAACTCAGAACGGCATTTATCATAGGATTTTTGATATATGTCCCGTTCATTGTAATAGATATGGTAGTTGCATCAGCCCTGATGAGCATGGGTATGATGATGCTGCCGCCAACGACCATAAGCATGCCGTTTAAGATACTCTTGTTTGTACTTGCAGACGGCTGGAATCTTGTTATAGGCAATGTTGTAAGAACATTCTACTAAGGTGAGGTACATATGAGCATAGATGATGTCACAATGATCACCAGAGAGGCTTTGTATACTATCTGCATAACCGCGGCACCGGTACTTTTGGTTTCACTGACTGTAGGTCTGATAGTCAGTATCTTTCAGACCATCACATCCATTCAGGAACAGACTCTTACGTTCGTGCCCAAAGTCCTTTCCATATTTGCGACACTCATCCTTTTGGGACACTGGATGCTAAACAACATGGTCGGATATATGGAGCAGCTGTGGGCTGATTTCAGTGTATATATAAGATGAGGGGTCATAAGTGATCAATTATACGATTAATGTCAGCGACCTTGAGTACTTTTTGCTGGTCCTGACACGCATAAGCATGTTCATAAGCGTTGCGCCCCTTTACGGACAGAGAGGGATACCAAACAGAGTAAAGATAGGCTTTTCATTCTTTGTCGCTGTTCTGATATACGGTACGATACCTGACAAGACTCCTCTTGACTACAACACGGTCTGGGGATATGCAGCGATCGTTTTAAGAGAGGGTATGACCGGGCTGCTGATCGGATTTGCCGCAAACATGGCGACCACTATAGTTGCTTTTGCGGGAAGGATCATAGACATGGAAACAGGCATGTCTATGGCCAACCTGGTAGATCCCACGACTCATCAGCAGGAATCGATATCAGGCGTTCTGTATCAGTATGTAATAACTCTGATACTTATAATCACAGGACTTCACAGATATCTGATAACGGCTCTTGCTCAGACTTTCATACTTATACCGATAAACAAGGCTGTTTTTGACAGCACAAAGCTCTTGGACAGCATAGTAACATTCTTAAATGACTATATAATGCTGGGATTTAGAATATGCCTGCCGGTATTTGCAGTAATGCTTTTGTTGAATGCGATCCTTGGCATAATGACAAAGCTTGCGCCTCAGATGAACATGTTCTCTGTCGGCATGCAGTTAAAGGTACTTGTCGGAATTAGTACGCTTTTTATCACGGTCGGGATGCTGCCGATCGTTGGAGATATGATATCCGGCGAGATAAGAAAAATGATGGTGGTTTTTGTAAATGCCATGACCTGATCTATGGATATAAGAGAGGATTATCAACAACCGTATATCATCGCCTTAAACCTGCAGTTCTTTGCCGATGACGGACAGGGCGGTGAAAAGACAGAACCCGCTACTCAGAAAAAGCTGGATGATGCAAGAAAGGAAGGCCAGGTCGCAAAGAGCAAGGAGATAGCCAGCGGACTTGGACTTGTAGCTCTTTTCCTCATCTTAAAGTTCTGGGCTTCAACCATGGGAAAACAGTTTCTTGAACTGTTCCATGCTGTTTATACCCGAATCCCCGAGATGACAGATCTTACGGGAGGGACCGGACCCTCAACGGCGGCCACGCAGATATTCAGGTTTGCGGCTTTACGGACACTGATCATATTGCTGCCCATCTTCATCATAGGATATTTAGTCGCATTCTTAAGCGATTATATCCAGGTGCAGTGGAAGCCTACGGCAAAGCCTTTAAAGCCAAAGCTAAGCAAGCTTAATCCGTTAAACGGGTTTAAGCGGATATTTTCGGTAAATTCGCTCGTTGAACTGATAAAATCGATAGTAAAGATACTTCTGATAGGATATGTCGCATATTCCTATCTTTCAGACAGACAGAACGATATACTGCTTTTATATGATATGTCTCTTATACAGGCGGTTGCCTTCATAGGAGAGACGGTAATAAACTTGGGACTCAGGATCTCGCTTCTTTTCATGATCGTGGCTTTTGCCGATTTTGCATATCAGAAATTCAAGTTTGCAAAAGACATGCGAATGACCAAGCAGGAGGTCAAGGAGGAGTTTAAGAACCAGGAAGGTAATCCAGAGATCAAGGGACGTATCAGACAGAAGATGCGTGAAGCGAGCCAGAGACGTATGATGCAGGCACTCCCTCAGGCGGATGTAGTTATCACAAACCCGACTCACTATGCCGTAGCACTTAAGTATGATCAGGATATCGCTCCTGCGCCTTTTGTGATCGCAAAGGGTGAGGATTATCTGGCTTTAAAGATAAAGGAAGTGGCAAAAGAGTATAACATCGAGATTGTTGAGAACAAGCCTCTCGCACGAATGCTCTATGCCAATGTAAATATTGACGATCAGGTCCCTCCGGAGCTCTACAGTGCCGTAGCGGACGTTTTAGCCTATGTATACCACATACAGGGCAGAATATAGAATAAAAGCAACAGAAAGGAGGAGTGGACGTGAAGATGCCAAAGGCCGATGTCGGCATAGCTTTATATGTGCTTGCCGCATTTGTTATGTTCATCATCTCTGTACCTGCATGGCTGCTTGATGTTCTGTTAGCACTTAACATATCTATCGCTCAACAAAGCTTATCCTAAGGACCGGTAATCCAGGAAACGTTGTATCGACCTTCGGTGAATATGTCGGCGGAGGCGATCTTATCATAGGAACCATAGTATTTATCATACTGATACTGATCCAGTTCATGGTAATCAACAAAGGTTCCGAAAGAGTTGCAGAAGTAACTGCAAGATTTACCCTTGATGCGATGCCCGGTAAGCAGATGGCAATAGATGCCGATCTTAATACTGGCGCTATAACAGATGCCGAGGCAAAGATCAGGAGAGACAAGATCCAGCAGGAGTCAAGCTTCTTTGGAAGCATGGACGGTGCTGTTAAGTACGTTAAGGGAGATGCTGTTGCAGGTCTTATCATAACAGCGGTAAACGTTATAGGCGGTATCGCTTTAGGTGTTACCAGACAGGGAATGGAGATCTCCGATGCCTTAAGCAAATATACGATACTTACCATCGGTGACGGACTTGTCAGCCAGATCCCTTC
>CADAPR010000045.1 GCA_902789785.1 uncultured Lachnospiraceae bacterium | reverse complement strand
ATCCTGAATATTGTAGATGTTGTATGGAATAATGATGATGACGTGACCTGTTACCAGGTAGTCGATGAAATGTTAAAGGCCCATCCCGAGATCAATGCGCTTTACTTTACAGCAGGCGCCATTTCAGGCGGCTGCAGAGCAGTCATTGAGCAAGGGCGCAACAAGGGCATGCTGATCATAACGCACGACAGCGTACCCTCTACCGTGGAACTGGTAAAGAAGGGCATCATTCAGGCTACTGTCTGCCAGCAGCCTTACATCCAGGGTGTAAAGCCCCTTCAGATGCTCTTTGATTATCTGACTACCGGTGAAGTTGTCGAAGAGATCAACTATACCGATATAGAGATATTCATAAAAGAAAATATCTGATCTACGACATGACCCTGTCGTAGTCATATCCTCTGTCAGCTTTAAGAGATAGCGGTCTGAGTTCGAAATAGATCAGTCCGAATTCCTTTACTTCAAAGCTGGCAGATATTTTTTTGTCATCAGGAGCAAGAATGTCCGATCCGGTCAACGGCTCATCGCTCTCCCTTAAGAGCTTTATCTGCTCTTTGCTAAGAGACGACGGCTCTCCCATTGCATGCCATAGTTTCAAGGGATTGCATGTATCCTCATCCACTATCCTTTTGATCAGAGAATATCTCTCCTTATCCCCTTCAAACTCCAGTGTTATATAAAGATCATTGCCTGTTCTTTCAATATTGCTGTTAAAGAGGATCCCTCTGTAAACATCGTCCTCTTTGCATATGACGCAGTTGTCATTTTTCATGACACATCTGCCTTTTAACTGCTTGAAGAATTTAAATGTATAATATGTAGGCTTTTTTATGCCTCTGTTGGCCATCATGCCAAAGCCGCCGTGAAAAGGAGCAAACGGCACTCCCATCTCCTCAAAGACATCACCGAATGTCCAGTAGGAATAAGATTCGGATGTTTCGCCAAGCCTTGCAAGGAGCGATGCCATATATGCAGCATTCTGATTCGTATCATGTATCGGAGCATTCGGTATATAAGAAGTATTAAACTCCGTTACGTGCATATGTATTCCCTTGTAATCCGGATAGCTGTCGATTATCCTTCTTGAGTCGTTGAGCGTTTCAAGGCTCTCGTTCAGTTCAACCAGCTTGATATATCCATAATGACCGTTAAAGTCAGGGACTTCGGATGTGTAATGATGTCTTGTGATAAAATCAACCGGAATCTTCTTTTCTGATATGAAGTCCATGAACATGGTCATATACTTCACATCCTCTACTCCACAGATCGCAGGGCCGCCCACCTTGAATCTTTTATCCAGTTTCTTTATCGCGTTAAAAGTGTTCTCAAAGAGCACAAAATACTCATCCATATCCGCATCTTTCCAAAAGCCCGGAAGATTCGGCTCGTTCCATACCTCGATCGGCCAGGTAACGACCTCTTCTTTTCCGTATCTTTCCATTAGATGCTTTAGGGTAGCGACCACAAGATCGCACCAGTTCTTATAATCCTTTGGAGGAGTTACGTTCCCCTTCCAGTAAAAGATGGTCTGTTCACCGCTTGCCATCTTCTTTGGCATAAATCCCAGTTCAAGGAAAGGTTTTATCCCTACTTCCTTATATGAATCCATAACAAGATCAAGATATGTGAAGTTGTATTCTATTATCACCTCTCCGTCCTTGCCTTTAAATTCCTGGTAGATAGCCATATCATCAGAAAAAATGCCGTGACCTCTGATATGCTTAAAGCCGATATCCTCCTGAACGGCCCTTAGCTGATCCATGTATTCCTTCTGCAGTGCAAGTCCCATCCTGCCTGTGCCTACGCAGAAATCCACGTTATTGTTAAAATCTACGGTGTTTTTATCATCAACCTTATATGTAAGCTGCATAAACATACCCTCTCTTAAGATCATGTTATTTAATATAATATCATAATCTCTTCATATTAATATATTCATTCTGGACATGATATTTCTTTTTTTACGCCATTTTATGGTACTTTAGGGCAGTATCTTGTCTGTTTTGTACGCTTTAGCATGGTAGAGTGTGAAAAAATTTGTAGTTTTTGGTCATTTTTTATTTACAAACACTATTATATGATGTAATTGCAAGGATGTGTCTGGGCACATGCCCATGACTCAAAGGATTGAGGAAAAAGATATGTTTATCAAGACAGACTATACTACCAACTCAATACCGGGTACTTTTTTCAGGCCAAAGGATTACATGGCTCATGTTCCTACCGAAAGGATAACAGGAGCAGACCGTGTTACTTTCTCTGAAGAAGGAATGAGACTTTCAGGTCAGATCGATACGAGCAAGTATGTAAAATCAGCACAGACTCCTGTTGCGAACATTACAGACAGCTCTTCAAAAGAAGCGAACAACCTTCGCAGATATATATACAGCAGTGCCGATGGTCAGGTAAGTCTGATCAACATGGCAGTATAAAAAAAGAACATCTTTTCAGATGTTCTTTTTTTGTTGCATTTTTTATTCAACCGTAACGCTCTTTGCAAGATTTCTTGGCTTGTCTACGTCATTTCCTCTTGCTACAGAGAAGTAATATCCCAGAAGCTGAAGCGGTATCACCGCCAGACAAGCTGAGAAATGCTCGTCTATCTTAGGAACATATACCGTAAAGTTTGCGGTATCTTCCGTTTCATAATGTCCGTAGCTTGTAAGTCCCATCAGATATGCTCCACGGCTCTTCACCTCTAACATGTTGCTGATAGTCTTTTCATACAGATCAGGCTGGGTGATAACACCGATGACTAACGTCCCTTCCTCTATAAGGCTTATCGTTCCATGCTTTAATTCACCGGCTGCATAAGCCTCGCTGTGAACATATGATATTTCTTTGAGCTTTAAGCTTCCCTCGAGACATATCGCATAATCGATCCCTCTTCCTATAAAGAATACATCCTTGGCATTGGCAAACTTTGCCGAGAACCACTGGATCCTGTCCTTATCATCAATGATCTTGTTGATCTTTTCCGGAAGAGTCTTAAGTTCGCTTATGAAATAATCATACTGCTTGTCATCGATCTTTCCTCTTACCTTTGCAAACTGGATCGCGATAAGGTAGCTTGCAACAAGCTGAGTCGTATATCCCTTTGTAGTCGCAACGCTTATCTCCGGTCCGGCAAGCGTATAGAATACGTTGTCAGCCTCTCTTGCGATCGAACTGCCTACAACATTGACAATGGCAAGGGTCCTGATACCCATTTCCTTTGCTTCTCTGAGTGCTGCAAGTGTATCAGCGGTCTCTCCCGACTGGGAAATGACTACTACCATTCCCTTTTCGTTAAGTATGGGCTTTCTGTATCTGAACTCACTGGCTAGCTCAACCCTTACAGGTATCCTTGCTATGTCCTCAAACACATACTGTGCAGCTACACCTACATGATAAGCCGAACCGCAGGCTACGATAGTGATATCAGAGATATCCTTTATGATATCATCCTTAAGTCCCATTGCTTCAAGATCTATCTTTCCGTCATTTAACACTGATGTGATAGTATCTTCTATAGCTCTGGGCTGTTCATATATCTCTTTCATCATGAAATGCTCAAAGCCGCCCTTTTCTGCAGCCTTCGCATCCCAGTCGATATGAGATGTCTCCTTGGGCACTACATCACCGTCGAGGTTGTAGAATACAGCTCCGTCGCTGGAAAGTCTTGCCATTTCAAGGTTGTCGATATATATAACATCTCTTGTATAATTTAAGATAGCCGGTACATCACTGGCTACAAAGCATTCCTTGTCCTTTACGCCTATTATCATGGGCGAATCTTTTCTTGCTACATATATCTCGCCCGGATAATCAGCAAACATTACAACCAATGCATACGAACCTCTTACACGCACCATTGTCTTTGCGAGCGCGTCGATGGGTCCGACCTGATATTTCTTATAGTAGTAATCGATAAGTTTTACAACAACTTCCGTATCAGTCTGCGAATAGAAATTATAATCATGACGCTGCAGTTTTTCCTTAAGCTCCTGATAATTCTCTATTATACCGTTATGAACAGCCGTAACTGTTCCGTCATCGGCAACATGAGGATGCGCGTTTGTCTCGGAAGGCTCTCCATGCGTAGCCCACCTTGTATGACCGATACCGCAGTTGCCCTTAAGGGATTTTCCGTCATTTGTCTTTTCCGCAAGACCTGAAAGCCTGCCTTTTGATTTAACGACCTTAACTTTCTTGTCGCCGTCTCTTACAGCCAGTCCAGCAGAATCGTATCCTCTGTATTCAAGTTTTGACAGTCCCTCGAGCAATATCGGTGCTGCCTGTTTATCTCCAATATATCCGACTATTCCACACACTATGTGAATCCTCCGATCTTTTTTTACAGACTATATTATATAATAATCATGTAATATACGAAAGTGTTTTTTCCCTCGCCTGTTAAAGCGTATTCATTATCATAGCTATCAGCACCAGATCCTCGCTACCGTTATTTCTTGTACTGTGGCCCTCTCCGTCTTTACATATGGCCATATCTCCCGCTTTTATGACTTCCTGCTTGCCGTTATCATCTATGGTTGCTTCTCCGGATATAACGTAAAAAGCCTCAAATTCTCCGCTGTGCTCATGATAACCTATTGATGCTCCCGGCGGGATCACCAGCTTGCTGAAAAGTCTTCCGTGTCCTTTTGCATCTTCAGGCTTCATCCAGTCGTAAAAGATAACCTCATTGTCGCCGCCACGTGCATTCTGTACACGTCTTTCCTTGATCTCATCGCTTCTTCTTATCATGTCGTTTCTCCTTTTTTATCTGCAACATACCCCTTTGCAACACGCTCTATTATTATACCATATACGTATCCCAAGTTGAATTTCCCAAATTGCACTTGACTTTTCCCGTAAATATGATAACATTAATGCGTTGCAAAACTGTGTGCTTAGCTCAGCTGGATAGAGCGTTTGGCTACGGACCAAAAGGTCGGGGGTTCGAATCCTCTAGCACACGCTTTCTAAAGTGCGGAAAAAGCCGGTTTTATGCGGTTTCCCGCACTTTATTTTTGTTTATTTTTCTCTTTTTTGTGTTCACTTGATGTTCACTTGTAAACATAATGTCTGAAAATGTCCATTTTACGCCTATTTCGCGTCTTCGAGTTCAACATTTTTGCCCCTGAAATCGATGATTTTTTGCGCCTCTCCCGTTCCCGACAGAGTCTCCAGAAATTGCATATCATCCAATTCATCATCAGATATACGGATGTAATCCATAGTCTGTTTCAGTGATGAATGCCCTGCAAATTCCTGTATCTTTTTGAGTGGCATATGTGCTGTGTACAAGTTTGTAAGTACAGTCCTTCTAACGTCATGAGGTGATTTGACCACACTCATTCCGGCAGCCTTGCAGTACTTTCTTAAACGTGCATATATACCTCGCGGGGTACCATTCACTATCTCACCCTTATCCTTTCTCAATAAGATGAAATCATCAGGGCCGGTGGGAAGCGAATTATCATCATTCAGTTGTCTGATACGTTCAAGTGTTTCGATCGCTTTAGAGTTTAGATGCAGTCTTCTGTCACCTGCAGGTGTCTTGCAGTGCTCTATGACTTTGTTTCCATCATGCTTTCCATCAGGGAGTACTTTGGCCACCATCTCACGCTGTACATGGATATATTTGCCTCTGTGGTTCTCTTCTATATCTCCCCACTTCAATGCACACAATTCACCATCCCTTAGTCCCAGGTTGAATAAGAGAAGGACGCCTAGTGGCAGAGCATTATGCTGTTCCATCGCGTCTTCTTCAGCAAGTTGACACACCTTGACCTGTTCTGTCCTGGTGAATACCGTATCACCATCTCTGGTTTTCTTCGGTGGTGCAAACAGGTCACTCTTAGGTCTTACGTTTATCAACGGATTACGCTCTATCAGTCCACGATCTATGGCATACTGAAACATCAGATTTAATGTGGTGCTTATGTTATCCCAGTATTTTTTTCTAAGATCCGGCTTTACTTTTAAACAATGTAAGACAAAATCGTAACCGTCATCGATAGTGATCTTCTCTAACGGTATAGTAGCCAGGTGAGAGTTCTTTATGAACTTCTCATAATGCATCAGGTCCTTTCGCCAGGTGGTGTCTGACACCTCGATCTTTCTGCGTACAACAAATCCTTCGTACACCGTTTCTAATGTGTTTTCTTTCTCCTCATAGACACCTACAAGATAATCCTCTAAAGCCTCTTTAGTTTTTCTCTGTACTTTCTTTCCTTCGACTCTCGTATACCACGCTCCTGATGGAAGCTGTGTTATCGGAGTCTTATGATTGCTTAATACCTTCTTTCTACGCATTGATTCTTGAAGCCTTTCTACAAGGCTTACAATATCGGTTACTGACAGATTATCACAATCGTAATCAGAAACCAAGTCCCCGAGAGAAGATAAGCATTCTTCTTTTGTCTTCATATGTACACCTATGTCTTTCAGGTGCTGGTATGGATGCTCCGTCAACCCCTCGCGGTGGCATAAAAAATGCTCCATCTATCAAACGATAAATGGAGCTTAAATTAGTCATAATAATTCGGATGCATCTGTAACCGTGTTGCCAGTTGCTTTAAGATGCCATACGACACCTTATAAAGATAATTCTCTATCATGCTTTTTATGATTCCTTTCTGTACTTAACAGAATGTCGATGTTTTTTGCTGCAGTGTTTAACTGCTTCAGATTGTTTGCTACGGAATGATATTTATCAAGCTGTGCATCTCTTTCCTTTTTAAGTGATTCAAACTGTGCTCTGATCTCATCACTTTTTGAGTTTGGTGATACATGATGTTCAGTAAGTTTTTTACATGCCGCCCCAAACAGCTTTATTTCTGTGGCATGCTCATCAAAGAATGCATCGCTCTTACCTGAATTAAGATAGGCTGCATATACATCATTGTATTTTTCTCTGTCGAGTAACGCTTCATATACAGTCTTGAGTTCATCCATCCTGCTTTCCATATCTCTTATGGTCGCTCTTAGTTCCTTGACATTTAATGCCCACTCAGCCTGCTTGTCCTTTATCATCGAAGCAGACGTTATGCCATGAGTATTTAAGAATGAATACGTCTGTGCCAGGATCTTTACTTGTGTAATAGCGACCTTGTTTAAGTAAGCAGGATTCTTTATCACAGCTATCTCTTTTGACAGATCCTTTAACAATCCGATGTCTTTATTCTGGTGTAATATCAACGGTGTTGCATTTAGATCCTTGTATTTTATCCTTGTTACTATCGCATCAAACGAATATTTTTCACCGAGACTGTTCAGTCTCATGAAGCGTTCACTGCCTTCTTTTTTAAGAGAGTAGTTCCCGTTTGTCTCTTTGATCTCATAGCCAAGCACATTGAGCATCTTAAATAATTCATCAACATTATCAACAAAAGGTATGAACGAATCGATAGTGTTCTTTAACATCTGTCTGTTAGAATTACGTATGCTGATATTTTTATACTCGATATAATCCTTACCTTTATGACCGCTCTTCTCGATCACCGACAATCCGTATGAAGCACATAACCTGTCACTGATATCCTGCATCATGTTGAACGAATTCTTGTTCATCCTGAACTTCTTATAGTCAACAAAAGATACCTGATTGAATACGATATGGTTATGGATATGATCCTTATCAACATGAGTTGCAAGGACAAATTCATGCTTACCGCCGGTCAGTTCCATAGCAAGTCTGTTACCTATCTCATGTGCAGTGACTGCATCGACTTCTCCGGGTTTAAATGATTGTATGAGATGCTGTGCATTTACATTTCCTAAACCACTGCCCATCGATGCAGTCTCTTCAAATTCAATATCGGCAGTCTGTGCTGCGCATGCATAAGATGATACATAGATCTCACCATCAGTCTTGTCTTTATCAATTATGTAGTTGACTGCAGCTTTTGTGTTCCTGACAGGATGGATCTTTGTAATTGCCATATCTTATCCATGTAACCTAACATAGCATCGATCGATTCTTTTGATACACTGCCGGATGTATTTGCTACACGTGCGATCTGGTTAACGTTATTACCGATCCTGCCAAGTTCGATATTAAACTCCTTAACTTCCTTGGCATCACCGATAACAATGACATAACCATTGATGATCATGTGCCTGCAATAATCCGATAAGCTGTTCATCTTACATGTCTCCATGCGCAAATGAAGTGCTTCGACTTCCTTATCACTTAAGAAGAAATGTATCTGATTTTTTCGTCTTCGACCTGTCTCATAAGGCTCCATGTTTTTACCTCCTTTCTTCGAATATTGTTTTAAATAAATGTTAAGGGTTTGGGGTTACCCCAAATATCTCGATAGCGATAAGCTATCGATCTGCATCTGGTGTGTACACAGATGCTATGCTTGCGATTTATAAAAAACATAAAAAAGGCCCATATAAAAGGACCTGCAAACATACTTACTATCAAAAAAAACACAAACAAAAAAGACACCCGGGTATGGATGTCTCGTCATCAAGATCGCTTCTGTTGATGATACTATTTTACTATTCCTGATCAGTTTTACAATACGTATTAAGATATAACTTTGATTCCATTTAGATATCTTACACTGATCGCGATCTAAAATATGTGCCGATGTATTTTCAGTTGATCATAAATCTTTATGCTAATATCTTACCATGATCATATACCTTTTTAAAGGTATGAAACTGTGTCAGATCTTTACATTTATACCAAAGTTTTCAATCCGCGGAAAGTCTGTATGCAGACTTTTTACGATACCATTTTAACAAGTAAGTTTATAAAATAAAAGGTTTTGAAATTAACACAATATTAACTTGGAATTAGTTTTTTGTTCTGATATAAGACCGCATTATTCATAGATCGATCTTATGATAACAGCGTAACATATCAAAACCAGCTGTTCAATAAAGATGCATTCCTCTCTTATTCCTCACTTATTCCAATTTCATGTTTTAGTAACAAATAAAAAAGACGAGATCATTCTCGTCCTGCATATCTTTCTGATGATATCATACTAACATGTCAAAACTGGGGAATCAAGACGTTTTGAGCCCACAAAAAGTCCGTTTTGAATACACGCTCATACTGCTACATTTATATTTGTGGATGGATATGACCATTCTTATCCATTGATCCTCTTAGCTATAAGACCACCACTGGCATGAATCGGTCAAGGCTTATAGAACACGTAACATAATCCACCTTGACGGATGAATGACAGCGGTTAACATTCTTATAAGAGGATCAAGTATAACACTAATGATATTTTAGTATGACGCTTACACACGATTTTTCTGTCAATTGTAAGTCTATATAGGATGCTAAATAGTTTAATTGCAAGCAGATCGAATGCTACTCATTTAATAGAATTTCATACTATGATGTATTAGAATATTAGGTAAAGATAGTCCTTATAGTATTCAATAATAAGATATTGTAATAACACGTTTGAATAATAGGAAAAGGTGACGTTTATGATGAATATCAAAATTTTTGCATATTTAGGAATAGTATGTTTAACAACATTAACAGGGTGTACTACCACCAGTCCTGCTAATGAAAGCAAAATTGCGTCTGCTGACGTAACATCATCTGAAGTATCGCTTACACTTGATAGCGATCGGAGTAAAGATACTGCATATAGAGATTATTTAAAAGAACAGATTGAAAAATCGATTTCATCAATAGACGGAATAACATGCTGTTCGGTGGTTCTTACTATTGATGATAATAATACGGTTACGGCTGTCAGTCTGGATTACACATATGATAAAGATGTATATTCCGGATCATCACTTAATGATCTCGAGGAATCCTTTGAAAAATATATAAAGGGTTCTTTTGAGACGGTCGAAACTGTAACAATCAATGGAGCTGAAGAGAACACATATGACTCCGAATCATCTAATGAAACTTCGTCAAACGTTAATGATCTTATCTACTATGGAAAATCTTCAATACAGGCTGATAAGGGAAGCAATATAATTATCCGAGTAGCAGGATTAGATGATTATGATGGCATTAAGAGCATTAACGTATATAACTGCCAGACAAAGCAGGAAGTTCAACTGCCAGTAGCTAGTGAAGTAAAATATACCGCTGAAGATGATGCATCCTATTATATCTATGCTATAAATAGCAAAGGAGAATCTCTAGATTTGTCAAAAAGTATTAGCATAGAACACGCATATACTACTGACAACGCGTTTATTATGGATTAGAACATGCTTGCTTTAACAGAATTGATAACGCTGATTTTGACCGTATAATACTATATTGTTGAAATATATAGCGCTCAAGGAGTGATTGATTCCGAATGATTAAAGATAACGAAAATACTAAAACCAATTATAAGCTAATCATTACAATAATCTTAGCTATTCTGTTAGTTGCGGGTGGTTCTATCTTTTTTCTATTTCAAGATGACAACATTCAACATAGAATAGCTATAAGCAAACAATCAAAGAATATATTCGAATGGCCGGATAGTAAAATGGCCTCGTTAATACCGAAACCTAGTAGCAATTGTGGCTATATAGAAATTAATAGTGAAAACGAATTACTTGTAGAAATTTATAAAGCTACACAAGATGATTTTCACGAATATTTATTACGTAGTAATATTAGATTTGATAAGTATGAAAAAAGAAATGAAATATATTATTCAGCTTATGATGAAGAAGGCAATATTCTTGAATTAGACTACTATAGTGCTGATCAAATGATGAAGATACATGTTTATGAGAGTAGAGAGGCAAAGATGCTACAAGGAATAGAGCACTATGAGTTGGAGTACTATTCGTGTTATGCCAGTGAGACTATGAGCGGAATGAAGAATTATGATCGAGCTTTAAATAAATACTTAATACCTGTTAGGACAACTGTTGAAGAATTAAAGAAAGATTTCCCTTTTAATGAAACATCACCTGGCCATGAAAAATCTGTCACGAATCAGAGTGTTAATCTTGAAGATAATAGAGAAGTATGGGTCTATGCCACATATTTAGATAATTATAATTGTGATGTGGTTAAGTTTATATATGATGAGTTAAGACTTTATGATAATACAATAGATATAAAAACTCATTTTGAGACAATAGAAAGATTAGGATCTTCGACTAAAAAGTTCAGACTTATTGTTATTTCGGTAATACCAGTAAATCAGGAACTTTAGTGTAAAATCTAAGGAAGAATTACAATGATTAAACAGTATATATCCACACACATACAGGATATTTGCTATACTACTACTGTTTAGCTTATCGGTTCTGATCTCGTGCAAAGACACTGATAGCGATTATGGTAGATATTACAAAAAAATATATATAAAAGACTCAGATTCAGTTGAGACTTATTATATGATTCTATCTACTATGTTTCAGGTGGATCATAGTTTTGAAGAATTCGATTGCAGAAAAGAAACTAAGGATATGGGTATATGCCACAATACTCGACTATGTTGTATGCGATAAAGTAAAACTTACATACGACAAATTAAATATTTCTAAAGACAAAATAGAAATAGAGACTCATTTTGATACAATAGAGTATCGCCCTTCATCAGCTACAGGGAGCAGAATTATCGTATTGTCAATAATACCAGTTA
>CADAPR010000044.1 GCA_902789785.1 uncultured Lachnospiraceae bacterium | reverse complement strand
GAGGATCTGAGACAGGCATATATCAGGATAGTCAGGGAAATAGATGAAGAAGGCATATCTATTTCTGATGCGAGCGGAAGCATAATACAAAAGGCGAGATTTCACGAATCCGGTCATGAGACTATAAATTTTGATCACATAGATCCAAACATAAGAGAGGTCATTGAGATTCGCTACGGGATAGATTCAAGTGAGTTTGTCAATCTTATGATCATTGAGGACAGAGTATGCAAGGAAGCTTCCATGCAGTTGCTCAAGCATATATTTCCAAGATATATAAAAAACTATATGATCATTGCATGCCTCGGATTTGTCAGGAGTGTTGCAGTTGACAGGGCGTTTCTTTCTATCTATGCAGTACTGATATATATAACAGCGATAGTATTGACTATCATGCTGTTAAAGAAAGATTTAAGGAACAGACAGGCGCAGACAATGTTGCTGACGCTTATACTCATATGTGGTACTGTTCTTGGGACATCGCTTGTTATAGAATGCATTACAAGATATATGATATATAATTTGCCAATCTTTTATATTTCTGGGATGGGAATGATCAAAGCTTTGAAAGAAAGTTAATAAAATCTTAAACATTCCTTTGTTTCTTCATCATAAAAGGGATTTATCATATTAACCATAGGACTGGGATTATTAACAGACAGGAGATGATATTATGAAAGAATGGTTAATAAGGATTGGATGTGTGTGTCTGGGTGTTATACTCACATTAGGTACGATACATCTGAAAACGCTGATCACAGAGCCTGACGTTATAGACGAAAAGGAAGTCAGAGTTGAAGAAGAGCCCGATAAAGATAAGGATGATGAAACTGAAGCAGATAAGGCTATTGCTGATTATGCTCTTGAAGCAGAATTGAAATTTCAGGAACTGCTCGATAAAAAAGCTACACCTGAGGTTACTCCTGAAGAAAGTGAAGAATCTTCAGAGGATGAAGAACAAGAAAGTGAAATAGATCCCTCAAGCATAGAATCGGCTCCGGTAAAATGGATAAAGGATTATCCGACCATTGATTCCGATTGTACACTGGAAGAAAAAGAAGCACAGAGATCTTCTTATGATGAGACTATGGCTGTAAACGCATTTGACAAGATGGTCATAGAAAACAGTACGATAGATTTTTCAGACGTCAAGATCACGGTTTTGGGAGATTCTATTACAGCTGGTAACAATCTCGAAGAAGGAGAAGTGGATCAATACAACTGGCCTGCACAGTTGAAGGAGATATTGGGGTGCAAAGAAGTTGTCAATCTCGGAATCGGAGGTTCAACAGTAAGCTGTTGTGTAGACCACTATCCCATGTGTCAAAGATGGAAAGAAATAGACAAAGACAGCGATATCATTATATTTATGGGTGGAAGCAATGATATACTGTTTGAAAACAAATGGCAGTTTGGCGAACTTGAATATGAACACAGAATGACTGAAGGTACATTTTGCGGAGATCTGGATGCTTTGCTAGGCGGTATAAAATATGAATACAGACAGCATAATGATGAACATTACAGTAAGCTGTTATGTATAACTCCGCCGTCTACTATATTAGCGGATGCAGTCTTTGCACTTGATGCCAACAACATGGTACATCAGTCAAGGTTTTCCGAGGCAATTAATCAGATTGCGCAGGAGTATGAGTTTGAGGTTATAGATCTTTATAACACTAATTTCCTAAACTCTCACGATCCCGACATCAATTCACAGTATGTATACGATGGTATACACTGTAACAAAGAAGGATACAGGATTCTGGCAGAGCACATCGCCAGCCAGATCATACAGCGTATAGAACAATAAAAGAAATCTTAACGAGGATAAGGCAATGAAAAAAACTAAGGTTGAACAGGCTCAATGGATACTTCTGATCCTTTTTACTGCAGTATTTGCTCTGGTCAACCTTGCAAGGACAGGACTTGACGATCTGTGGCTTGACGAAGTATTTACTGTAAGGATTATAGGTCAGAGCATAAAAGATATGCTTATAATGACCGCAAAAGATGTTCATCCGCCCCTTTATTATTTCATTGTAAGGATCATAACTGATATATTTGGAAAGAATTATATGGTATTCCGTGCAGTTTCCTTTATTCCGTTTATGATCACATGTATATATCTTTTATTGTATGTAAAGAAAAATAAGGAATACATAACCGGATTTTTGTTTTTATTCTTTATCTCATTTACACCAAATGCGGTGCTGTATAACAACCAGATCAGAATGTACGGGTTTGCGGCCCTGTTTTGCTGGCTCGCATACATAAAACTGGAACATATAATCAAATCAAAGGACGGCGAAAACAGCAGGAAGGATTACCTGCTTTTTACGCTGTTATCTGTTGTCGCTGCATATACGCATTATTATGCTCTTATAACCATCGGCTTTTTCTTTCTTGGATTACTCATATACTCAATTTGCGAAAAGAACAATATCAAACTGACTATAATATGCGCAATATGCGCTGCGCTTGCTTATACTCCATGGCTGATTGTCTTGCTTCAGACCATGCTAAGGCTTACGAGCAAGGGATTCTGGATCCCCTACATCCCGTCTGTTGCCACATGTATAAAATTTCTTTTGCCGTTCTGTAGCAAGTATTATAAACTTATCTTTGTTTTAGTATTTGGCTATTCAATATATTATTCCGTCAATAAAAGAAGAAAAGATGATAAAGAGCATTTTGAGCCGGACTATGCCGCAATAATAGGTATAATGAGCGTGATCATGACTATCGTTGTCGGAGAAGTAGCATCATATGTTCTGTTCCCATGCTTCTTAGACAGATATATATACCCAGCGGCTGTAGTTTTATGGTGGATCATGTCGAAAAAGATCGGTGAGCTTAAACTGAAGTTTATACCTAACTGGCTTTTTGCTCTGCTATGTGTCATATTCATGTTCATATCAAATATCACACCGTTTTTGTATGCGATAAAAGAGGATTACAGATTAAATCAGGAGTTTTGGGACGCGAAGGCCTACATAGAAGGATATGATCCCGATAACACATTTATATATACCGATCAGCATATCCTTGCTACCGAGTACTATTTCCCGCATTATCAAAGCTCTAACATAGGCGATGATTGCTTGATGGAAGATAAGACTAATGGCAGGGCGATCTTTATCCTTGCTAATCAGACGATCGATCAGATAAAAGATAGCAATGATCAGAAAATAGATATAATTGAGACAAAAGACGGAGTCTATCAGACCAAACCGGTAAAAATATATGTAACCGAGATAAATTAAAAAATTGGAGTATAAATGTCAAAGTTAAAAGAGTTTATAAACAATCCTGAATATTTCATAACTTCACCTGCAGCAAAGGGATATCTTGACTGGATACCTGATAAGGCTTATCTTAGGCTCTTATACCACGCCAAGATGAAGGAAATATGTAACATAGATCATCCAGTTACATACAACGAAAAGATGCAGTGGCTCAAATTGCATGACAGAAAGCCTGAATACGGCCGTATGGTTGATAAGTATGAGGTAAGGGGATTCATCACGGAAAAACTCGGAGAAGAATATCTCATTCCCTGTTTTGGAGTATTTGAAAAATGGGAGGATATAGATTTTGATTCTCTCCCGGGTGAGTTTGTTATCAAATGCACTCATGATTCCGGAAGCGTCGAGATATGTCTTGATAAGAATACGTGGGATAAAGAAAGCGCAAGAAAACGAATAGAACTCGCAATGAAGCGAAATTATTACAAGGCATATCGCGAGTGGCCATACAAGGATGTGAAGCCCAGGATAATAATAGAAAAATACATGGTTGATGAGAGCGGGGATGATCTTAAGGACTATAAGATCATGTGCTTTAACGGCATTGCTAAGCTTGTTGAAGTTCATGAAAACAGATTTACCAAAGGCAAAGAGCATACACAGACATTCTATACCAGAGAATGGGAAAAACTCGATATAACACAGGAGGGATGTGAGCCTGTAAGTGTTGCATCCAAAAGACCCAAATATCTTGACAGGATGTTGGAACTTTCTGAAATGATATCCAAGGATATGATCCATGCAAGGATAGACTGGTATCTTATTAAGGACAGGATATACTTCGGAGAGATAACCTTCTATGACGGGTCCGGGTTTGAAAGATTCACTAAAAAAGAGTATGATAAGATGCTGGGCGATCTGATAGATCTTGGGTAGCTGTTAATGAGTAAAAAGATACTGTTTTATATACATTCTTTGAATAAGGGCGGAGCAGAGAGAGTCTTACTTACTGTTGCTGATGAGATAGGCAAAGATCCTGACTATGACGTTGTGATACTCACGGATACAAAGGATGAACTTGAATATCCTCTTCCTGAAGGACTTAAACGGATCACTATCGATGAAGATAAGAGCATTTCATCGCCTTTTGACAGATTAAAAGCCATTAGAAAACATGTTAAAACAGAGAATCCTGACAGAGTGATAGTATTCATGCTCTCGAGCGTCATAAGAGCAGTGATCGCTCTCAGGTTTACAGGTTATAAGATCATTGCTGCAGTAAGATCAAATCCTTATGATGATTACAGCAAAGGCAAAAACAGATTGCTACTACTACATTGTTTAAGATACTGCTCAAGTATTGTCTGCCAGACAAAGTATCAGGCAGATTTCTTTAAGGGCAAGCTTAGAGACAGATGTGTGATAATCTCAAATCCAATCTTTAGAGAATTCGCACAAAAAGCCAAAGAACTGGCTGATACTAGGAAAAGTGAGTCGCTGACTTCTGATAAAATGTCCGGAAATATTGTTGCAACAGGAAGACTCTTTGATTATAAGAATCATCGCTTACTGATAGAAGCATTTGCTGATCTCGCAGATGATTATGAAGGTGTTAATGTCATAATATACGGCGAAGGCCCTTACAGAAGCGAACTGGAAAAACTGATAGAGAGTAAAAAACTTAAGAACAGAGTATTTCTTCTGGGTGACAGTGAACATGTGGAACAGGATATATCGGATGCACTCATTTATGTACTGCCATCAGATACGGAAGGATTACCCAACGCTCTAATGGAGGCCATGGCGCTCGGACTGCCCGTCATATCAACGGATTGTCCATGCGGAGGACCTAAGAGCTTAATAAAAGATGGAGTTAACGGTATTCTAGTATCGGTTAATGATAAAGAGATGATGACCAGAAGCATCAAAAGACTTCTGGATGATGGTCCTGTACGTTCAAGGCTCGGAAAAGAGGCAAGAAAGATAACCGAGACCAATGAGCTTGGCAGGATTGTTGAGGAATGGAAAAAATTGATAAATGAATAAAGAGTATTCTGACTTGGGGGATAGAGTATATCGGTACAGCCTTATGGCGATACCGGTCATATTCTATCTCGTTTTTTGGTTGATTGATAAAGCTGTATGGTGTGCTGACAGTGCCAGCTATGTAGAGATGCATGACTGCAGGGAACCCTTGTATCCATCGCTGCTCTGGTTCTTCAGACTCATTTTCAAAGTAGGGAAGGATGCCGACCCGACAGACAATATAAGTCTGCTCGCAATGACATTTGTCCAGAGCATGCTCGCAGCTGGAGCAGCATACAGTATCGCTGCTTATCTTATAAAAAGGTTTAAACCTAAGAAATATATCGGTTACATCATACTTGCGATACCGATGGGCGTGTCTTTGATAAATCGCTTCGTTGCAGCAAGGTCAGCAATGTATTCAAACAGCATACTTACCGAAGGGCTTACGATAAGCATATATCTTCTCGCTGTTCGATATATGTATGAATATCTGGAGGAAGGATCACTTAAGAGCCTTGTTTTGGCTACCGATTTTGTGATAATCGGAGTGCTTACAAGAAAGCAGATGTTTGTATTAGCTGTTCTTCTTGTTATTGCTATTATATTTTCGCATATCAAGCGAAAGATACCTAAAAAGATGATAAAACCTATCATCATTGTTTTGTTTTGTATAGTATCCATAGACTTGTTAATGGATTGCGCATATAATAAAATGGTTCACGGGGTGTTTACGATGCATTCAGAGGATAACAGATTCGTGACAACCATGGCCATATATACCTCTGAACGTGAATATGTAGAGTATATAGAATCTGAGTTTAAGGAACTGTTTCTTAAGATATATGATGAATGCGATGAGAACGGATGGCTGATGCATGATTCTCCAAAGGGATGGTTTGATGAAGTCAATCATTTTTCGGATAATTATGACTATATACAGCTAAACACCATGGAAGTCATCCTACTTGATGCCGTACAGCATATGCAGTCCGCTCGATTTACGGATGATATGACCGAATCCATGAAGATGGATGTGATAAGGGCATCATTTAACAAAAGTCTATTGCCACATGAAAAAGCCAGACTGTTCAAGGTATTTACTAATAATGTTCTGGCGGGATTTGCGGATACGGTCGTAAAGAGAACTAGAATACTGAGCGTCGCGAGCATATTCATTTTTGCGTTCTATGTACTGGCGATGGTCATGAGCATGAAGGCAACGCTTTTCGAAGCAGCAGATCTTGGAGCACTTGTTCTTTTAAGCATACTTGGCAATGTTTCGTTAGTATCTGCAGTAATTTTTTGTCAGACAAGATACACGGTATACAACATGCCGCTCTTTTATATAGCTTTAGTAATAATGATCAGTGAATATTTTAGATACAAAAGGAAATCAAAAGATGTTTGATGTATTTGAGGCAAATGAATCAGAGGTACGATCTTACTGTCGCAAGTTTCCGACAGTATTTAGCAAAGCGAAGAATGCGCTGCTTACCGATACAAACGGCAAAGAGTATATAGATTTCTTTGCTGGAGCCGGAGCGATCAATTTCGGACACAACAATAAGTATATCAAGGATGCCGTTCTTGATTATCTGTCTGAAGACAGGATAATCCATGCACTTGATATGTATACGGAAGCAAAGGAAGCATTTTTAGAAACGCTTGAAAAAGAGATATTAAGACCAAGACAGCTTGATTACAAGGTGATGTGCTGCGGCTCGACAGGAACAAATGCTGTTGAAGCAGCTTTAAAGCTTTGCAGGAAGGTCAAGAAAAGAGATAATGTGTTCGCTTTTTCTGGAGCTTTTCACGGAATGTCTTTAGGAGCTCTCTCGATGACTGGTGATAGGTTTTCAAGAAAAGGAGCAGGCCTGCCTCTTGGCAATGTATCATTCATGCCGTATTTTAATGCATTTAAGGATACAGATACTTCACTGGATTATCTTGAGAATGTATTAAAGGATGATCATTCCGGGATAGATAAGCCGGCGGCTATATTTTTGGAGACAGTACAGGCAGAAGGCGGTATCAATGTTGCGCCTATAGAATGGCTTAAGAGATTAAGACAGATCTGTGATGATAATGATGTTCTCATGGTCGTTGATGATATACAAGTTGGTGTAGGTCGAACAGGAACATTCTTCTCGTTTGAAAGAGCAAATATCAAACCTGATATGGTCATTCTCAGCAAATCAATTTCAGGATTCGGGCTTCCTATGTCAATCCTTTTGATGAAACCTGAGTATGATATATTCAAACCTGCAGAACACAACGGAACATTCAGGGGCAACCAGCTTGCGTTTGTTGGCTCAAAGGCAGGTATGGAATACTTTAACAGCCATAATCTTCCGGATACGGTAAAGGCCAATGAAAGGTACATATCCGAATATCTGAAAGAACACATACTACCTATAGATGAACGATTAAGGATACGCGGTATAGGTATGATCTGGGGGATCGATTTTGCTAATATAGATCCTAAACTTGCGCTTGAAGCAAGCCACAGATGCTTTGATAAAGGGCTTGTTATAGAGCTGGCGGGAAGAAATGATTCGGTATTAAAGATACTGCCACCGCTTACGATTGAAAATCAACATTTAAACAAAGGATTGAAAATAATAACACAGGAAGTAAAGCAGCTGCTCAGGTAGCTGCTTTTCTTGTGAAATCAAAGCATTTGTGGTAAAATCATAATTTGAGTAAGTATGCAATTATCGGAAGAATTCGATCATGATTAAGATTAAAAAACAGGTTCATTCAACAGATATCGTTACTGTCTGGTATGCCGAAAAAACGATAGATGATGAGGGGATAATTCAATACAGGGAAGCAAAGTTCAAAGACGGTGATACCGAAGACTTTTATACGCTTCTTACTGATCTGACTGAATCTGAAGATCAGATAAAGGCGCACTTTACAAAAGGCTGCAGATACGAGGTCAACAGAGCTTACAGAGAAAACGTTAACTTTGTGATAAAGTCAGGCGCAGATATATCAGATAAGGAACTTGATGGTTTTCTTGATTTCTTTAAGGAATTCTGGCTTAGCAAGGATATGACACCGCCCGATATGGATTCCTTACGTGAGGAGATGAAGGCATACAGAGACAACGGATATCTTGTCATTTCACATGCGGATATCGATAATGAGATATCTGTTTATCATACACTGCTCATGGATGATAACAATGCAAGGCTTCTCCATTCGGCATCGTTATTCAGGTTAAAGACAGATTTGGAAGGCGGGACAAGAAAGATCATCGGTATGGCCAACAGGGCACTTCACTTTGAAGAGATGAAGTATTTTAAGGATAAAGGTCTTAGATGTTATGACTGGGGCGGAGCAGGAAAAGGGGAGGATGTTAGATCCATAACCGAATTCAAGGAATCATTCGGCGGAACCCCTGTCACATACTATGACTTTGATCAGACAAACGGCATAAAGGCAAAGATGATCAATTCTCTTTCAGAGATAAAGCACAAGATAAAAGGATAATACTGATGTGCGGTATAAACGGAATATTGGGCTTTAAGGGTGATCCGGCAAAGCAGATAAAAAGAATGAATGATGCGATAGTCCACAGGGGACCGGATGCAGAGGGTATCTGGATAAGCGATGATAATAGTATCGCTTTCGGTCACCGAAGACTGTCAATAATAGATCTCTCCCAAAACGGTTCACAGCCAATGATCAGCGCTTCGGGTGATCTTATAATCGTGTTTAACGGAGAGATATATAACTATCTGGATATAAAAAAGCAGCTGTCTGATGAGAATAGGAACATTGTATTCAAAGGACATTCAGATACTGAGCTGCTTCTTAATGCGATAGAATACTATGGTATTGAAAAGACCTTAAGTCTCATAAAGGGCATGTTTGCCTTTGGAGTATATAACAGAAAAACAAATGAGGTGATACTTGCAAGAGACAGAGCTGGCGAGAAACCTTTGTACTACGGAAAAGTAGCCGGATGTATCACTTTTGCTTCTGATTTAAACTCGATAGAAAAGATTGACGGTTTTGACAATGGAATAAACAGCCATATACTCGCATCCTATTTCAAAGGAGGGTATATACCCGCTCCTTATACGATATATGAAGAGATATATAAGCTTGAGCCTGGGCACTTTCTTGTATTAAAAGCTCCATATACTGAGTGGAATGATAAATGTTACTGGGATATCAGAAATGTCGCATTAAAAGGTCAGAATGATCCTTTCAGGGGAAGTTTTGAAGAGGCTTCGGATAAACTTGAAGAGCTTATCAAAAACTCTATCAGAGGACAGATGATATCCGATGTACCGCTCGGTGCATTCCTTTCAGGAGGCATAGATTCGACTTTGACTGTAGCCCTAATGCAGAGCATAAGTGACAAGCCGGTAAGAACCTTCACGATAGGTTTTGATGATTCCAAGTATAATGAGGCAGTATATGCCAAGGAGAGTGCGAAGCATCTGGGGACAGAGCATACAGAAATGTATGTGACAAAACAGGATATTCTGGACACCATTGAAAAGATACCCAAAGCATTCAGCGAACCCTTTGCGGACAGCTCGCAGATACCGACAATGCTAGTCAGTCAGATGACAAGAAAGCATGTGACTGTTTCACTTAGCGGAGATGCGGGAGATGAGTTCTTCTGCGGATACAACAGCTACAAGGATGTCAGAAAAGGACTTGAGATACTTAAGAGCAAGCTGCCGTTTGTCAAAGGAAATTTGAGAAAAAGCCTTGGAAGGACCGTCTATGATCTGGGCGGCAAAAATAATGCAACATTGCACAAACTGTCAACAGCGCTGTCTGTAGACACTGCTGAAAACTGGTACAGGAATGTTAGAGAAGATGATATATTGCTTGATAGACTGGCAATAGATAAAGATCAGTATATGGATGCAATAGATAAGTATCCTGACGGCCATCTCAAAGAAGCAGAGCATAACCTGATGTTAATGGATATGCAACAGTATCTGCCGGATGACATACTGGTTAAGGTTGACAGATCGGGAATGCTGTATTCACTGGAGAGCAGGATACCGCTTCTTGACAGGGATGTCATGGAGTTTGCATGGACTCTGCCTCTTGAATATAAATATGACGGAGTGACAACAAAGAGGATATTAAAGGATATCCTTTACAGATATGTTCCAAAGGAAATGATGGACAGACCAAAGAAAGGATTTTCCGTTCCGCTTTCTAAGTGGCTTAAGGGCGATGAACTCAGATCTTGGGCCGAGGATATACTGGCATCTGGAAGAGACAGCATAAAAGATTATGTTGATACAGCAACTGTGGATTCGATGTGGAAGAGATTTCTTGAAACAGGAAACGGAGAGAGAAATATCTGGAACATACTTATGCTTAGTCAGTGGTTTGCTGATCGCAAATAGATTTATTAGGTTATGGAAAAACTGCTTGCATTCAGACTGGATGATATCACGCCGGGACTGAAAAGAGACAATCTGAATAGATTCGAGGAAGTCTTTGATCTTTACGGGATAAAACCTCTTATAGGCATAGTCCCTGCAAATGAAGATCCAAATCTTGTCGTTGATGATAAAGATGACAGTTTTTGGGATGAGATGAGAAGACTTCGTGACAAGGGCTGGAAGATAGCTCTTCACGGATACAGGCATGTCTATTACAACGATAACAGTGGCATATTAAAGGCAAACCCGTTTTCTGAATTTGCCGGACTGACTTATGAAGAACAAAAAGACATGATTTTTAAAGGAAAGAGCATACTTGAAGACAAGGGACTTACTCCTGAGTTTTTCATGGCTCCGGGTCATACCTTTGATGAGATTACATTAAAAGCACTGGTCGCAAACGGGATATTCAAGATCACTGACGGCTATTCTGACAGACCTTATATCAGAGATTCTGTAGTGTTTTATCCCTGCAGACTGTCAGATCCAGCAATCCCCAAGGGGATTGATACGGTATGCATACATCTGAACAACTGGAATGATGCTGACTTTGATTCCTTAATAGGATTCATTAAAGAAAATAAAGAAATATGCGCTAGCTTTGATGACATCATTAGGATCGCACCTGTCGCTTACGATGAATCGATCAAAAGACAGGAAGAGGCTTTCAGAAAGAATAAAGCAAGAAGACAGAAAGTTGCTGAGAGCGAAAAGATGCAGAGATATCTTAAAAAGAGCTATTCAAAGAACAGATATGTAAAACTCATAAAGAGAGCTCTGACAGATAATGCTGTTTAATTCATATATATTCATATTTTTCATGATGCCGTTAAGCATCATGGGATATTATCTGTTGAGAAATAAAAAAGACAACTGGGGCATGATATGGCTTCTGATATGCAGTTTTGTTTTCATTGCATATCTGAATCCGTTGTATCTTGCAGTATTGATACCGAGCATATGCTTTAATTATTTCATTGCAAAACTTATGAATACGCCAGACTGTAAGATAAAGAGAAAATCACTGCTTGCAGTCGGGGTAACGATAGATGTCATCACGTTATTGATATTTAAATATACCGGTTTCTTTATTGAAACAGTAAATGACATTTTAGACAGGGATTCTGTAGAGATTAAGATCTTACTGCCGCTTGGGATAAGTTTTTATACCTTCCAGCAGATTACATTCCTTGTAGATTATTACAGGGATGAGACACTAAGTTGCAGCCTGCTTGAGTATGCTCTGTTCATAAGCTTTTACCCGCAGTTTGTACAGGGGCCGATAGTGCTTCAGAGCGAATTTATTCCTCAGCTCAGGGATGAGAATAGAAAAAACTGCGATCAAGAGTATTTAGCCAAAGGCTTATATAGATTCATACTCGGTCTGGCAAAAAAGGTGCTCATAGCTGATGGTATAGCAGTAGCGATAAATACCGGATATATATATCTAGCAGAACACGGAACGCTATCAAGCATACTTCTAATACTCGGATACAGTCTGCAGATATATTTTGATTTTTCGGGCTATACCGACATGGCAATAGGCTTAGGCTGGATGTTTCATATAGATCTTTCCGAGAATTTCGATTCGCCTTATAAAGCCGGATCCATCGAAGAATTCTGGGACAGGTGGCACATAACACTTACAAGGTTTTTTACCAGATATGTATATATACCACTTGGCGGAAGCAGGAAGGGAAGAGCAAGAACATATATAAATATTATGATCATCTTTTTGCTCAGCGGACTCTGGCATGGCTCTGATATAAGTTTTGTAGTCTGGGGTATCATGCACGGAGCAGGAATGCTTGTTTGCAGACTGATTCGTGACGTAAGAAAATCAAAGAATGATACATTGTCTGATAACAGAATGATAAAAGCCGTTAAGACGGGGATTACTTTCATATATGTTAGCGCTGCATGGGTATTCTTCAGAGCGCCGGATTGTGAAAAAGCTGTAAGAGTTTTTACAAACCTTCTTAATGCAGGAAACATGAACATCGCTTCCAGGATGGCTGAAAAATTCAATGAGCATATAGAGATAACAATGATCCTAAGGCTTGATCCGTTGAATCTTAATGACAAGTTTTATGGTATATGGATGATGGTCGCGCTTGTGCTTGTTTTATGTGCATGTCTGTTTTTACCGAATACAAAACAGATGACGGAGAGATTTAGAGATTCGATCATTACGATGACCGGACATAAGAGAGTTATCACATATGGGCTTATGACAGTATTGTTCTTTTGGAGCATACTGAGCATGAGCGGTGTCTCTGAATTTGTATACTGGAGCTTCTGATAATGGATAACAGAGAATATACAAGTTTTTTTAAGATAGTTATATATACTGTTCTGATCCTTTGTTTGATAGTCATGGTGATAAATATCATCGCGGATCCGTTTTTTCATTATCACAAGCCGATAACAAGATACAGATTATATAACGAAAGGTATATAAATGACGGGATTGCCAGACAGTTTGAGTATGATGCGATAATAACAGGTAATTCACTGTCACAGAATTTCAAGGTCACTCAGTATGACGACTTATTCGGGACACATGCGATAAAGCTCCCCTTTGCAGGAGCCAATACTGCAGAGCTGTGGTCATCGCTTGGCAGGGCTGTTGGTAAGGAAAAGCCGGGATATAATGAACGGGTCAAGGAAATATTAGTGTGTTTTGACTGCGAGGATATCGTTAATGAGGATTACATGGAAGGATATGCCCAGGCTCCTGAATACCTTTATGACGATAACCTGTTTAATGATCTGGAATATCTTCTTAACAAGGAAACACTGTATAAAGGGACTATCTATAATGTTTTAATGACAATAAAGGGAAGAGAAAATACAGACTTTGATGAGTATTCCGCATGGGAAAAACCTACCGGACCGAAGATGGCATGTGCTCCCCTTGATCTAATAGATCCCGAAAAAGTTGACAGTCCCATAGTTTTTGGCGAAGAGGATATGAACTATGCGAAAGCAAGTCTCGAATACAATGTCCTTCCCGTTATAAGAGCCAACAGGGATATACGCTTTAAGATACTCCTGCCTCCCGCAAGTATAGCTAAGTGGGCAGAATACTACGATGACGGAGAGGTTGCATACAGGATTGATGGCATGGATTATATCCTATCTACATTACTAAACGAAGAAAATGTATCGATATTCGGATTTGCCGATGATACACAACTTATCACCGATCTTGACAGGTATTGTGATACCATTCATTACGATGCGGGTATAAGCGAGTGGATGCTAAACGAGATAGCGTCAGGAAGACATGAGATCACTGATTATACCATGCTTAATCAGTATATTGAATGATGACAAACGATGAAAAAATAAAGGTCTCAGTCATATGCGTGACCTATAATCATGAAAAATACATAAGACAGGCACTGGATTCCATTGTGAGTCAGAAGACGGATTTTGATTTCGAGATCCTTGTCGGAGAGGACTGCTCTACAGATTCAACAAGAGACATTCTTAAGGAGTATGAAAAGAAGTATCCGAATCTTTTCAGGATGTACTACCGAGATAAGAATCTTGGAGCCACATTAAATGAATATGAGCTCTTTATGGATGCTAAGGGCGATTACATAGCGGCTCTCGAGCTTGATGACATCTGGACTGATGAGGATAAACTGCAAAAGCAGTTTGAGTTTCTGGAGAATAATAAGGAATATATAGGCGTTGCCCACGACTTTGATATAATCGACAAGGATGGAAACGTCATTGAAGATGATGATAACAAAGCCATCAAATCCTTTTTGGATAAAGCCTTTACACTGCAGGATTTTTTAGACAATGGATTTGTATTTCAGACAGGAACGCATTTTTACAGAAATATATATAAAGACGGTAGTGATTACAGCATAATATACACTGCAGACAGACTCATAAGGGATAAGACAGTACTTTCACTTTTGCTCGACAGGGGAGATTTCTATATCCTTCCAGATAAGATGAGCGCATACAGACGTTTCTTTGACAAGGATGCCGTTAACGGAAGGAATGCCACGAATGCTGACATGGAGCTTGATCTTTATACAAAAGCGCATCATGTTGAAGCACTGAATGAATACTTTAAAGGCAGAATAGATTATTCGCGTCAATGGTCCGATATGATCTGGGACTATGGAAAGCGAGTACTTAAAAGAACTGATGGATTTAGACTGGCAAGATTTATGCATATGTATAAAAAGGCGGATAAAAAGACAAAATGCCTTGTAAGGAAAGAGATAAGCAAAGCGATAAAACGAAAGATATGAGAGAACTTGAATATCCGTTTGATACGGAATACATACTTAAAAAATCAAAGAGCATAAAAAGAGAACTCTTATCGGACGGTTCAGGCAGGATCTGTAAAAAGATCGCAGTCCTAGGCGGGAGCACAACGCATGACATCATAAGGATGATGGAACTGTTTTTGCTCAATCAGGGAATAGAACCAAAGTTTTACGAATCCGAGTACGCCCAGTACTGGCAGGATGTCATGTTTGATAATAAAGAGCTGGATGAGTTTTCTCCTGATGTGATATATATCCATACTTCTTATCACAACATTACAAGCCTTCCTAAAATAAGCGATACGCCTGAGATGATTTCGGATAAGCTTAATGAGCAGACTGCTCACTTTAATGTGATGTGGGATAAGATTAGGGAAAAGTATAGGTGTCCTATCATTCAGAACAACTTTGAACTGCCGGGATACAGACTCCTTGGAAATATGGATGCTACGGATGTACACGGCAGAGTACGCATGGTAAATGAATTAAACCGTGTATTTGCTGGGTATGCTTCTTCTCATGATGATTTTTATATAAATGATATCAATTATCAGTCTGCATGTTTCGGACTTGATAAGTGGGAGGATGTGTCATTCTGGCACATGTATAAGTATGCTCTGAGTATGGAAGCCATACCGGTACTTGCTTTTAATGTTGCCAATATCATCAAATCGATATTTGGAAAGAACAAGAAGGCGCTGGTACTCGATCTAGATAATACCCTGTGGGGAGGAGTTGTCGGAGACGACGGAGTAGAGAACCTTGAGCTCGGAAAAGAGACTCCCGAGGCAGAAGCGTATACCGCATTCCAGACATATTTAAAAGAGCTTAAGGATACGGGTGTACTTCTTAACATAGATTCAAAGAATGATGAAGTAAATGCCCTTGCAGGGCTTAACAGTCCAGACAGTGTCCTAAGACCGGATGATTTCATATCGATTAAGGCCAACTGGGAACCCAAGAGCAATAATCTTTCTCAGATAGCTAAGGATCTTAACTTAGGCGAAGATAGCTTTGTTTTTGTTGATGACAATCCTGCGGAAAGAGAGATAATAAGACAGCAAAATTCTACTGTTTCCATTGCGGATATATCTTCACCGGAGAAGTATATAAGAGAAATAGACAGGGCAGGATATTTTGAGACAACAAAGCTTTCTGAAGATGACATGAAGCGGAATGAGATGTACAAGGCAAATGCTATGAGAGCATCTCAGCAAGCATCATTTACAGATTATAATGAATACCTCAGATCTTTAGAGATGAAAGCTCAGATTAAGCCATTTTGTCCAATGTATTTTGCACGTATCGCCCAGCTTACTAACAAGAGCAATCAGTTCAATCTGACGACCAAGAGGTTTTCTCAGAGCGACATAGAGGGATTTGCTAATGACAGTTCGTATATCACTCTGTACGGACGACTGGAGGATAAATTTGGAGATAACGGAGTAGTCAGTGTCGTTATCGCAAGGAGCGATGAAGAGATACTCCATATAGAACTCTGGCTCATGAGCTGCAGAGTGCTTAAGCGTAATATGGAATATGCCATGATGGATGAGCTGGTAAAAACAGCAAAAGAGCATGGTCTCAAAAAGATCGCAGGATATTACTATAAGACTGCTAAGAATGGCATGGTAAAGGATTTTTACAGCCTTCATGGATTTACAAAGACACAGGATGACGGAGATGACAGTGTATGGTCTCTTGATATAGATGACTATATCATTAAGAACCCTGCAATAGCTGTTAACAGAGATTAGAATTGGAAGAAGCAAAGACACATTTAAAGAGCATAATTAGAATACTTGTATCTGTCCTGATATTTATGTTTCTGCTTCGCAGCTTATCATACATAATGAGGACAAACGGAGATACTAAGGACAGATTTGCGGGCTTTTATGCAGAAAAAAAAGACACGATAGATGTGCTCATGATAGGATCCAGTACGGTTGGAACAAGCCTTTGTTCGCCGTATATGTGGCACAAGTACGGATTTACTTCATATCCGCTATCATCAAATTCACAAAGGCCAAAGGCGATAAAGTATCTTATTGAGGAAGGCTTAAAATATCAGGATCCTAAGCTTGTGATAATAGAGATGAGAACTTTTATAGCTGAGGATGATGATATGGCATCAGATGAGGGACATATCAGGGAAGTCACCGACAACATGCGCTACTCGATTCACAGGATAAAAACGATCAATGCACTTGCAGATCATTTTGATGATAAGATGCCTTTTTATATAGACATTATCAAATATCATACAAACTGGGGGGCGCTA
>CADAPR010000043.1 GCA_902789785.1 uncultured Lachnospiraceae bacterium | reverse complement strand
CCGTTTGGCTGCATGGCAAATGTATGTGCCGGAAGAGGGATGTATCCTTATCTTCAGAGAGAATTTCCCGGGGCATCTATAGCTGTACTCGAGACGGATGCGAGCAGTTCCAAGCTAAACTACTACAACAGGGTAAGGATGCTGATCGACAGATGAAAACACAAAGAAAAAACTTTTTTTCACTATTACACTTTTATTACACTGCATCTGATATAGTATACACATCAAGACAGATAAAACTTGATTCCTACACCGAAAGGTGTGAAACGTCTCAATTGACGAAACAAAATATACTCCCCCTTTAGAGGCCATTCACTCAGTGAATGGCCTATTCCCTTTTTATTGGGCTGGTTTAATAATACGGTGTTATGTGGTAGAATGTAAAAGGAGGTCTTTTGTTATATGAAAAGATTGCTTACATGCATTTTATTGATACTTTGCATAATGATGATAGATGGCTGCTGTTTAAAGCATGACTGGCAGGAAGCTACCTGCGACAAGCCGATGACCTGCAAGATATGCGGTGAGACTCAGGGCGAGCCGCTCGGTCATGAATGGCTTGATGCGACATGCACTCTTGCTAAGACATGTTCAGTATGCGGTGCAACGGAAGGTGAACCTTTGGGACATGACTGGATGGCTGCGACCTGCGAGCATCCAAAGACCTGCAGAGTCTGCGGTGCAACCGAAGGGGGCAATGCAGATCATGACTGGATCGAAGCTACATGTTTGCATCCGAGAAAATGTTCAGTCTGCGGCATCACCGAGGGAGGAACGCTTCCTCATACGTGGGTGAGAGCAAACTATGATTCATCAAAGTACTGCTCCGTATGCGGAGTAGTCGAAGGCGATTCGTTAATACCTGCATTTGAAAAGAGAAAATACGAGTTTACGCTCAAAAAGGGGACCACATGGGATTATACGACGATAGCCAATGCCGATAATTCAAACGTAACGGGAAAAGCTACCGTCATTGATACCAGAAACTATTATTCCGACGGAGCTCATGCGGGAAGAGACGGCTATGAATGGAGAGAAGCCACCGTTGAGTTTAAGATGCCGACAGGATGCAAGGTAATGCTCGGATATACTGATAAATATACCGGAATGGAAGAATATGCGGTCACCAACTATATAACATATTCGGACGGGACAAGAATGCCCGTAGTCGCAACGGAAAGCTATAAATACGACTGGGAGGATGATGTCTGCGTATCATACGGAACTCTTTCCGTGCAGGTACCTGAAGACTATGAGGATCTGGTATTCTATGTATCGAGCGCTGACTACGCTCTTACGGGAAGGGTCGATCCCAATATAAGGTTTATGGAGATGAAATGATGTTACTTCGTGTTAAGGCTAAAAAATCACCTATCAATTTCATAATGTTTTCAATAGTGTTATTTACCGTGTATCTGGCTTCCTTTTACAGCCATGCATCCAATATCATAGGAACGGCCAAAGTCACTGCGGATTCCCTAAATGTAAGGAGCGGCCCCGGAAAAGAATATGATGCCATGGGCAAGCTCTATTCTGGAAACGTGGTAGATGTCAAGGCTGTGGAGGGTGACTGGCTTAAGATCGACTATAACAGTTCAGACGGATATATAAGCATAGACTATGTCGAATATGAGCCTGACGAGGAGCTTGTGACAGAGGAGGAAGAAGAACAGATCAAAGAAGAGGCACAGACGCCCGATGAGACAGCGGAGACTGAGGATGAGCCTTCCTTTGACTATAAATTCCTGTTTGGTCTTATAGGCGCGATAATCGTGATCCTTATCATGATACTTATAACCATCAAGAGCATCAAGGCATCGGATGATTATGATGAAGACGATGACGATGATGACGATGATGACGATGATGATGAAGATGATGATTATTATGAAGACGAATATGAGGAAGAGGACGAAGAAGACGAGGAAGAAGATGATGACGAGTACGAGTATGTCGTTGTAAAGCGTCCAAGGACTCAGAAAGCGCAAAACAGACAAAAGCCAAAGAGCAGTGATGATTTTTTGATAGACATAGATCCAAGATACTTTGATTAAAGCATTTCAGGGGGTGAACATGAGTAGAAGAAGAGTATTTCTTATTGTGCTGGACAGCATGGGTATAGGAGAAGCACCTGATGCGGAGGCTTTCGGCGATGCAGGCAGCAATACGCTAAAGACGATAGCAGCAAACAAGGCCTTTGATACTCCGCTTATGAAAAAGATCGGATTGTTCAACATCGACGGAGTAGAAAAATGGGCAGATAAGGTCGATAAACCGATCGGAGCATTCGGAAGGCTTGCAGAAAGCTCTATGGGCAAGGATACGACCATAGGCCACTGGGAGATGGCGGGCATCATTTCCAAAAGACCGTTTCCTACTTATCCTGAGGGATTTCCAAACGAAGTACTGGATGAGTTCGTTAAAAGGACGGGAAGAGGAGTGCTTTGCAACAAGCCATACTCCGGAACAGAGGTAATAAAGGATTACGGTGTTGAACACATGGAGACAGGTGATCTTATCGTATATACCTCTGCAGACAGCGTATTCCAGATTGCGGCTCATGAGTCCATAGTTGATGTTGATACGCTTTATGAGTACTGCAAGATCGCAAGAGAGATCTTACAGGGCGAGCATGGCGTGGGAAGAGTCATAGCAAGACCGTTTATAGGAGAATTCCCTAACTTTACAAGAACACCTAAAAGACATGACTTTTCACTTGTTCCGCCAAAGAACACCATGATGGATGTGCTTGTGGAAAACGGATTCGATGTCTACGGCATAGGAAAGATATATGATATCTTTGCAGGAAAGAGCATCGAGCATACACAGAGGATCGAGAACAATACCGACGGCATGATAAAGACTATCAAGATGTTAGACACAGACTTTAACGGACTGTGCTTTGTAAATCTCGTGGACATGGATATGATATACGGCCACAGGAGAGACATTGAAGGATATGCAAAGGCTGCAACGGTATTTGATGAGCAGTTAAATGAATTTGTAAAAGGCATGAGAGATGAGGATATCGTGATGATCACAGCCGATCACGGCTGCGATCCGGGATACAGAGGCACCGATCACACCAGAGAGTGTGTTCCCTTCCTTGCATACGGAAAAGACATAAAGGAAGGCGCAAACATTAAGACAAGAAGCACTTTTGCCGATATCGCAGCTACGATCCAGGAGGTATTCGGTGTTAAGCAAGCAACAGAGGGAACCAGCTTTTTAAATGAGATAATGAGGTAGCTTATGGAGAAGGAAGAACTCGTTGAAAGAGCGATTGAAGCTCGAAAGATGTCCTATTCACCGTATTCGGGATTTTGCGTCGGAGCAGCTCTTGAGACAGAAGAAGGCGAAGTGTTTTTAGGATGCAACATAGAAAATGCCGCATACGGACCGTCAGTATGTGCCGAAAGGACAGCGATCTTCAAGGCGGTTAGTGAAGGCTGCGGGGATTTTTCCCAGATAGCCATAGTGGGTGCACCAAGGGGTGAGAGCATAAGCAGGTTCTGCGCTCCATGCGGTGTCTGCAGACAGGTCATGAGCGAGTTCTGCAGAAAAGATACATTTATGATACATCTTTATGACGGCAAAGAGATAAGATCATATACACTGGGAGAGCTTCTCCCTCTTGCATTTGATCTGGACGGGGTATGATCTATGAGAATGTATGATGTTATAGCAAAAAAACGTGACGGACATGAGCTGTCAAGCGAGGAGATATACGGATTCATCGAAGGATATGTTGACGGCAGTATTCCCGATTATCAGGCGAGCGCTCTGCTCATGGCGATATTCTTCAACGGCATGAATGAGAGAGAGATACTCGATCTTACGACAGCCATGATGAAATCCGGTGATCAGGTCGATCTGTCACCTATCGAGGGTATAAAGGTAGACAAGCATTCTACGGGAGGAGTAGGCGACAAGACTTCTCTCATCGTTGCTCCGATAGTCGCAGCATGCGGAGTCAAGGTCGCAAAGATGAGCGGAAGAGGACTCGGTCATACCGGAGGAACCGTAGACAAGCTAGAATCTATTCCGGGATTTAGGACAGACCTTAACGAGGAAGAGTTTTTTGATGTTGTAAGAAAGACAGGGATAAGCGTCATCGGTCAGTCCGGAAATCTCACACCTGCCGATAAGAAGCTCTATGCCTTAAGAGATGTGACAGCTACAGTCGAGAGCATCCCTTTGATCGCTTCATCAATAATGAGCAAGAAGTTAGCTGCCGGATCTGACTGCATAGTACTGGATGTTAAGACAGGAAGCGGTGCTTTCATGAAGACAGTTGAGAGCAGCGTAAAACTTGCCGAGACTATGGTAAAGCTGGGAGAAAATGCGGGAAGAAGGACATGTGCTCTCATAACCGATATGGATGTACCGCTTGGAAAGAATATCGGTAACAGTCTAGAGGTAATAGAAGCTGTTGATACACTCAAGGGCAAGGGTCCTGAGGATCTTACACACGAGGCTTTATATCTTGCAGCAAATATGCTCGAACTGGCAGGCAAGGGAGATGAGGATACATGCATGAAGCTTGCTCAGTCAGTGATCGATGATCTGTCTGCACTAAACTGCCTTAAACAGATGGTAAAGGCTCAGCATGGCGATGTATCTGTGATTGAGGATACCGATAACTTTATAAAAGCTAAATACTCTTTTGAGGTCAAGGCTGACAGGGCAGGCTATATAGCGCATATGGATACGGAAGGATGCGGTATCTCATCCATGATGTTAGGTGCCGGGAGAGAGACTCTTGACAGCAAGATAGATATGGCAGCAGGTATCATCATCGAGAAAAAGACCGGTGATCGCGTAGAAAAAGGAGATGTTCTTGCTACTCTTTATGCCGATGATGAGAAGCTGTTTGACAAGGCTGAGCAAAAATACAAAGAGTCGATAATTATGAGCGACGAAACCGTAAAGAGAAATCCGCTGCTCTATGCAAAAGTGAGCAGAGACGGAATAAAATATTTTTAAAGGGGACATATAGATGACAAATTTTGAAATAGCTGCTTATATCGATCATACTCTGCTAAAGCCCACAGCGACATGGCAGCAGATAGAAGCATTATGTGACGAAGCAATCAGGTATAAAACTGCAAGCGTGTGCATACCGCCAAACTATATAGCAAGAGTCAAGGAAAAGTACGGTGATGATCTTAAGATCGCTACAGTCATAGGTTTTCCTCTTGGATACGAGACAACGGCAGCAAAGGCTGAAGAGACCGCAACGGCACTTGATGACGGTGCCGATGAGATCGATATGGTAATTAATATCACTGATGTTAAAAACTCTGACTATGATCTTGTCAGGGAAGAGATCGCATCCTTAAAGGCAATATGTGCAGACAAGATACTCAAGGTCATTGTTGAGACATGCTATCTTACAAAAGAAGAAAAGATAAACATGTGCAAGATCGTTACAGAAGCCGGTGCAGACTATATCAAGACATCAACAGGATTTGGCACAGCCGGTGCAACGCTTGAGGATGTAAAGCTCTTTAAGGAGTATATAGGAGAGAATGTAAAGATAAAGGCAGCAGGCGGCATCAGAACAAAAGAAGATATGATAGCATATATCAAAGAAGGCGTAAGCCGTATAGGATGCAGCTCTACAAAGGTGCTGTTTGAAGAATAGAGGATTCGGGGAGTAGATATGTATAACAACTTGTTTTCAATAGGGCCATTTACGGTCCACGGATACGGACTGATGATAGCGATAGGCGTGGTCGTAGCCATGTTTGTCGCAGACAAGAGAGCAGCAAAGAGAGGCTTAAACGGAGAGCTCATATACGGGCTTACGGTATGGACTATCGTACTTGGCTTTTTAAGTGCCAAGGTGCTTTTTATCATCACTTACTTTAAGGACTTTTTAGCATCCCCGATGTCATTTATCAAAGGAAACGGATTTGTCGTGTTCGGAGGCATAATAGGCGGTGTTGCGACCATATGGGGATACTGCAGGATCAATAAGGTCAGCTTTATTGATATGTTCGATCTGGTCGTTCCCGAAGTAGCCCTTGCGCAGGGATTCGGAAGGATAGGCTGTCTGCTTGCAGGATGCTGCTACGGAAGAGAGACGACATCTCCGATAGGAATAGTATTCACACATTCCGATTTTGCTCCAAACGGAGTATGTCTGATGCCTACACAGATAATGATGTCTGTCGGCGATTTCATCAATGCCGTATTGCTGTTTTATCTGGCTGTTTATTTTGAGAAAAAGCTCATGAGCGAAAGAAACACGGATGAGTACCCTCATTCGACAGAAGGCAGGATCGGCCTTGCATACCTTTCTTTTTACAGTATCGGCAGATTTATTATCGAGTTTTTCAGAAATGATTACAGAGGCGCTGTAGGAGTTCTTTCCACATCACAGTTTATCGGCCTTCTGGTCGTAGCAGCATGTGGAGTATTATACTATTTCAGATTTGTAAAGGGAGCAAAAAAGGCTGCTGAGACAAGTGAGCCTAAGGAGAATTGATATATGTCTGTATGTGATACATGTGCAAACTATGCATATGATGAAGATTATGAATATTATGTCTGCGATATAGATCTGGATGAAGATGAGATGCAGAGATTTTTAAGCAACAGTAATGAAAACTGTCCATATTATCAGAACGGAGATGAATATCAGGTAGTAAAGCATCAGGCTTTTTAGGGTATTTGGGTTTATTATGAACAAACAGGAGTTTATCGCAACACTCAGACGCGAACTTTCCGGAATATCGGATTATGAATATATAAATGACACGGTAAGCTATTACGAAAACTATATTGAGAGCGAGATAAGAAAAGGAAGCAGCGAAGAAGATGTTCTGGCAGACCTTGGAGATGCGAGACTTATCGCAAAATCGATACGTGCGAGCAAAGCAGGATATCGCAGTCAGACTTCTTTTAAAGAGCAGTTTGAAAATCAGGATGATGTTAATGATAGGGCTGCAACTAACACAGGCTTAACGATACTTAACAAGTTTTTAAATCTTCCTGTATGGTTAAGAAAAGCTACAGGAGGATTGGCGATAGCAGGTGTGGTCATCCTTTCCATAGCACTGATAAACTGGCTTTTTCCTGTCATCCTTGTAGGAGGCATAGCTTATATATTCTATAAGTTTATCAGAGACAATTTCATGAAATAAGTGATGCTTTCAGGTGAGTTTAGCTTCAAAAACGGCAACAGCCGTATAAAGGCGTTGATAGTAGCAAATTCTTAGCACTAAACCTAAGAGGAGAACGGCTATGATTCAAGGCCTAAATTTTTGCAAGAGTTAAGCTTAAAGATAAAAGGAAAAAACAATGAAAAAGATAAGACTCATATTTATGTTCTTTATTATGTTGATGCTAATGGCATGTACAGGGAAAGAACCCATCGAAGAAGATGATGATGAAAAGGAAGTTATAAAGGAGAAGGAAGATATCAGGTTTTCTGATGAATATCTGGTCGGATTTGATTACGGAGGAAGCAGCTGGGGAGAATTCTATGAATGCATAAGTGCCAGAGTCATCATATGTACAAACAAAGACGTATTAATCTATATGCCTACATCCGAAAGTGTTCATACAAATTCAAGGGAGCTTGAATTAATTGATACTCTTACGCTCACCGAAAAGCAGTATGAGAACATAGAAAAAGGAATAAACAGGAAAAAACTCTACTGGATGAAGATCAGATCTGATGACAGTGTATGCGACGGGTCGTCTTATTTTTTGATACTCTATGATAAGAATGAAGAAATACTTAAAGCATGTGGGGCATATGAACCAAAGAGTAAAAAGTTTTGGGAAATGTATAGTGCTGTTCTCGACAATGTACCTACAGAAGAGATAATGACTATCAGGAATGAATATGTTGAGAAGCTTCGTAACGCCGATATGCCACAATCATCTGTGAACGATACAAATGATGAAGAGATCAAATATGATCAGGACATGCTTGATAGGATGTTTAATGAAAGATATTCATCGCCTTTTTACTGTGAGCTCGATCATATAGATGATGAGGGGAACTTCGTATATCATCTGTATGAAGCTGTGGATAACGGTGATGAGCAGCATACTGCGACCATTGAATGGTATACGATAAATCCATATACGGGTGATGTGAGTACTTTCTTAGATGATCGATTTAATATCGAGGATGTACTGGACGGAACGGTCCGTTTGGCTGGGTCGGATGAGTAGGATCTGACTTTAGAATACTTGCAGATTAAACATATCAATCAAAAAGGATAAGAGAATTGAAAAAGAAAAACGCCGCTCTGATCGCAACGGGAGCAGTTGGATTTGCAGTATTAATAATCGTCATCATTCTTTCCTGCTTTTTCAGTAACAGAAAAAGCAGGTTCACTTCACCGAATAAGACCAATTTAGTGACCATTAGCTATGATTTTGTAAGCAGACCATCGGTGATATATAACGGAAAAAAGATATGGGAGTATCCGGGAAGAGGATTTAATGAAGAAGCATTCTTTGATGTGATATGGCAGTCGGAGGATGAGTTCATTTTAAGATATGATGATGAGAGTCATAACGGTAAGTATGCAGAAGAGTTTCTTATAAAACTTGAATGATTTTACGAGGAAAAGATATGGAGCTAAGTAATGTGTATTTTGTTATAGGAAGTGCTTACGCCGGCAAATCAACATTGGTCGCAAATCTGGCAAAAAAGCATGACGGAATAGAACTTAATGAGAATTATCATGATGAGAAGCTTTCTGAACTTGACAGCAAAGAGTTCCCCAATCTGACATATACCAGAGACATCAAGGACTGGCATGATTTCATACGAAGAACACCCGATGAGTATGTTAGATGGATAAATGATGTTAAGAAGGAATGCGAGATAGTCGAACTTGGTATTTTAGAGGAGGTTCTTAGTGATCCAAAAGTAAAGAGTAAAAAGGTCTTTGTGGATACGAATATAAGCATTGATACACTTCACAGGCTCACTGATGAAGATCATGTGATCGTCATGCTCTCAGATCCGTCAATTTCCGTAAGCCGTTTCTTTGACCGCCCCGATCCCGAAAAACAGTTTCTGTATCAGCTCATGCTTGAAGAGCCCGATCCTCAGGCTGCTCTTGATAATTACAGAAAGATACTGACTAGGATAAACTCAAAGGAAAACTACGACAAGCTTGAAAACAGCGGTTTTAAAGTCATATACAGAGACGAAAACAGAAGTGAAGATGAAACTGTAAAACTAGCCGAAGAGATATTTGGAATTTAACTGCGCAAATACTTAAATGAGTGCTATAATGTTTATGGAATAATCATTTTGAATCTAAAGGAGATGGAGCTATGATACTTACGACTGGACATGATTTGGAAGGATATGTAATAACCGAGTATATCGATGTGATCTTTGATGAGTTATTAGTCGGAATCGGATTCAAAAAAGGATTAACATCGACGATCGATAATGTTATTTCCTCCTTCACAGGAACAGAGGCAACCGAGATGATCGAGCGACTTAACATGATAAAAGCCGCCCTGAAGCATCGTGTTATAAGAAAGGCGGACAACCTTGGCGCCAATGCGATTATTGGCGTTAGCTTTGAAAGCAGCAGACTCGGTGAATTGTTGATGGTTTCCATGACGGGAACAGCTGTTAAGATAGAGAGACTTGCTGATTACAATCCTGAGACTATCGAGAATAATCAGAGAATGATCGAAGAAGAGGAAAAGAGAAACGAACGTCTCAGACAGGTTGAGGAACAGCGTAAGTTAAGCGAACAGAGAAGAGCTGAAAAGCAGCGCAAGGATGATGAGTTCTTTGCTTCATTTGGAATAACCGAAGAATTGTCTTCTACAGAAAGAAGCCTGTTTAAGACCATCTACAGGAATGAGTCTATAGATATAGCCGGCATAAGCCGTCTGATCCCCAGAAATATGTCGCAGAACGAAGTCATTGATGCACTTAAGCACTTAGAGGAGATCGGTGCAATTGTTGTAGAGGACGAGTACTACAAGATCAAGGAAGAGGATGACGAAGAACAATAATCTCTTCAGATAAAAAGCATATGATTTTAAGTATTACCGGTTGAGCGATCAGCCGGTAATTTTTTGTATGCACATATGGATTTTTTGATTTTTCTTTTTCCGATCATCCCTTCATGTTAGAATAAGATCATACAGGTAAAAGCGAGGGCTTAAAGATGGATCATTTGATCAGAGTTGGGGAAAAAGCAGATGAAGACAGCATACGATCACTGTTTATAGAAATGCTAAAGACCATATATGATACCGATGATGTCAAAGGATACGATGAGGGTTATCTTGACAGATACTTTAATGATAGCGAAGACAGGATATATGTTGCTGATGACGGCAGGGTGATCGCCTTTCTTTCAATAGAAGTCCATCATGAGGATAAGGATTATATATATCTTGATGATCTTTCTGTTACGCGAGAATGCAGAAATATGGGGATCGGGACCAAACTGATAAAGAAAGCGGAGTCTTATGCAAAAGATATAAAGATCCCTGCAGTACTGTTTCATGTAGAAAAGACAAACACGGATGCCATGAGGCTTTATGAGAGACTGGGATATCAGATATTTTTAGATGATGAAAACAGATATCTGTTAAAGAAAGATATTTAACATAGTAATTTAGCAAGCGACAAACAAGGGTATTAGATCGGGGTAGAAAAAGACAAGGATTATAGGAGTTAAAAATGGCAGAAACTAATTTGGGCGAAAACAAGAAACTGGGATTTGGTCTGATGAGACTTCCGCGTATTGAGGGCAGCGATGTGATCGACGTGGAACAGACCAAGCAGATGGTAGATCTGTTCATGGAAGCGGGGTGTACATATTTTGACACTGCCTGGATATATCCCGGTAGCGAGGAGGCAATGCGTCAGGCTCTTGTCGAGAGATATCCGAGAGAAAGCTATACTATCGCAACAAAGAATGCGGCATGGGCAGGATGCAAGAGTCGAGAAGATGCCATAGAACAGTTTGAAACCTCACTTCGACGCACGAACGCGGGATATTTTGATTATTATCTTCTTCATAACTTAGGACAGAACAGGACGAATGTTTTTGATGAATTTGATCTATGGAATTTCGCATTTGAAATGAAGAAGCAGGGAAAGATCCGTCATGTGGGATTCTCATTCCACTCAACTGCTGAAGAACTTGAAGAGATCTTAAGCAAACATCCGGAGGCTGAATTTGTTCAGCTGCAGATAAACTATGCCGACTGGGAAAACAATGATGTTCAGTCACGCAAGGTATACGAAGTTGCAAGAACTCACGGCAAGAAAGTAGTCATAATGGAACCTGTAAAGGGAGGTCTTTTGGCTGATCCGCCAGGCAGCGTCAAAGAGCTTTTAAAGGAAGCTGATCCTGATTCTTCATATGCATCATGGGCGATCCGTTTTGCAGCCAGCCTTGACGGAGTTATGGCTGTACTCTCAGGTATGAGCAACGTGGATCAGATGAAGGATAACCTTTCATACATGAAGGATTTTAAGCCGCTTAATGAAGCGGAACAGGCTGTGATAGAAAAGGCAAGGGAAGCTATCGAGGCGATCCCTATCGTGCCGTGTACAAGCTGCGATTACTGCGCAAAGGTATGTCCTATGAACATAGGGATTTCCGGTACTTTTAAGTGCTTAAATCTCATAAAGCTCTATGGCAATGTTCAAAGAGCTCTTAATGAGGAAGTGTTCTGCGTGATAAATCCCGGAAAGAAACGGGCAAACGAGTGCATAGGCTGCGGAGCATGTGAAGCGGAAAAGAAAGGAGCTTTAGTCTTTATATGACTTAAAGCTCCTTTTTTATCGATCTTTATCTTGATCACTGTTAATCGATATGAATAAAAATCAGTGATCATATGAGAGATATCTATATTTCGATCACCGTATATGTATCGCGGATCTTTTTTGATTCGTACAGAGCATTATCCGCGGTCCCAATCATATTGCTTACAAGCTCTGTTCCGAATGCACCTCCAAAGCTCATAGATATACTGATCTGTTCAAAGTTATCAATCTTGATCTTCTTTAATTGAGATTTAAGGAAAGAAAGCTTATTCTCCAGATCCTCCTTGGTAATATCAAAGAATACCATTAAGAATTCGTCTCCGCCGTAACGGATGACAACATCATCTTTTCTTACAGACTGCTCCAGGATCTGAGCGACGTTCTTGATCACTTCATCACCGCACTGGTGGCCGGCAGTGTCATTGATCTCCTTAAATCTGTCAATGTCAGACATGACTACGGCTTTGCAAGGTTCAAAGATGAGTTTTTCATCAAGGAATTTTCTGTTGCGGATCTGTGAAAGCGAATCTATATAGATCTCCGTTTCAAATTCTGAGATCTTTTTCTGCTGTGCGAGACTCTGCAGCTTGGCATCCGTGGTATCCTGACAGCCGTATACGATGTGTGCGAGACTTCCGTCCTCATTCCTGTCACCGACCATGAAGATTCCCTCGAACCATCTATGAGCGCTTTCGCTGTAAAACTCCATACTGGTCGTTGCGTGCTCATTGACGGCGGCAATGATTTTATCCTTATCAAGCCATTCATACAGGCCTTGCCTAAAGCTTTCGGCAACCGATGAAGCAACGTTATTTTTGAGAAACTTTATAGCATCCGGATCCTTTGGGACCATCTCCACATATTCATTGGTACTGATCATGCGGTAACTCATATCACTTACATCAATGAACATGGAGAAGTTGAAGACCTTACCGATAGCCTCTATGATCTTTAGATACTCTTCAAGCTCCTGCTGTGCAGTAATATCACGATAGCATCCCATGTAGATCTCTAAAGAACCGTCGTCCGGACGTCTGATGAATCTTCCGGCTCCCGTAACCCAGATGATGCTTCCATCCTTTTTCTGCATGCGATAGGTTGCATGAGTGATGTCTGGCAGATCACGGTGAATACGGACCGAATCCCAGAACAGCTTAACTATGGCATCACGTTCTTCAGGTACAAGAGTCTTTACCCAGCTGTCAAACTCATTTGGCAGATCGTCAAGTCCGTCATAGCCAAGCATCTGTCTGGTCTCATCGTTGAACTCAAAACCGGTCAGATTCTCATCCCTGTCAAAAGTACAGAAATACATACCTGCTTTCAGTCCTTTGGCGAACATATCCTCTCTGTATCTGGCTATACGATATTTGGTGTTTGCTTCTTCGATCCTTTGGTTGCATTCTTTTACAAGACCGTGCATTTCTTCAGGGTATGCAGAGATGTCAAATAAAGGCGTAACATCATCGATAACAATACTGGCTTCAGCAGCAAACTGGCCTATTCCGTTATCGATGCTGTCCGCAACTGATTTTTTATCCATAATCACTCCTTCAATAAAAGAACATATATATATTTTATCAAATTTATAGAATTTTTAAAGTGCAAAAGCCCTCTGGATCATCCGTATAAATACATTGCAAATAGATGATTGACTATCCCAAAAGATAGATGCAGTCAAAAAGCTAAAATGACTCTTTTACCTGTTTGATAAACTTTTCTGCTATCGGTGTAAAAGCCTGGTACTTATTCCAGATAAGATAGAGCTTTGTTTCCTGCATCGGAGAGAGCGGAATAAATATAAGATCACTGCTTTCGGAGCAGTTTACGAGATGTTCAAAAGTCAAGAGTATTCCAAGACCTTCCTTAGCAAACATTGATGCATTATAGGACAGGCGAAATGAGCCTTCTAAATGAAGTTCATTAAAACGATTCCCCGCCCACTGCGGTATTTCAATATTCCAGCTTTGTTCAGAGCAAAAAAGAGGCTGTCCGATGAGGTCAGCAACCTTTATGCTCTTTTTCTTTGCCAAAGGATGGCTCTTTAACATGACAGCACCCCAGCGATCCGATCTGGGAAAGGGGAGAAATTCATACTTTTCTTTGTTTGGGATTTCGCATATCACACCAAAATCAAGGAGACCTTTATCAAGCTTTTCTGTCACCTGTTCCGTATCACCGCTTGTTATGTGATAGGTAAATGAAGGGTATCTTTCTTTCAGCTTTTTGATCTCACGGGCAAGCAGTGCGATCTGATACGACTCACCCAGGCCAAAATATATATCGCCTCCGGTTATATCATCGAGAGAAAGAAATTCCTGCTCGATCTTGTCAGCCATCGTGATCAGATCCTCTGCGCGGTCGCGCAAAAGAAGTCCTTCATCTGTCAGCTTGATGGAGAAGCTGTGGCGGGTAAAGAGCTTCTTGCCCAGTTCATCTTCCAGAGCTTTTAGTGCTTTAGATAAGGTTGGCTGTGTTACGTGCAGTATCTGTGCTGCATGTGACATGTTCTCTTCTCGGGCTACTGCAAGAAAGTAGCGAAGGTTCTTTATCTCCATAGAATATCCTTTCTTATGATATGCAAAAATGGAATATCACGATATTCATTTTATTCATTAGCGCAACTTCTGTCAATTCCTTATACTGAACTCATAAAGATAAACGAAACATTGAACGGGGAACTACTATGGAACTTAATGCGATGATCGAGAATTTGTCCGATTTCGGATTTAGTGAAGAACAGAAGAAAACGCTAAAGATCATTTCTGAAACGGGACCAAAGTCGGAACTTATCAGATATCTGAAAAAATGCCGGTGCGTCCTGATGGATGAAATGCATGAAAGCCAGAGAAAAGTAGATCGGATGGATTATCTTATCAGAAAAGTAGAAAAGGAAGCATAAATACAGGAGGATTATAGTAATGATCAAAACACAGGAACTGAAACTTGTAACTGAGTGGGATAAGACTTTTAAAAAGAGCGATAAGGTAGATCATAGCAAGGTGACATTTGTAAACCGTTACGGTATCACTCTTGCTGCAGATATGTATGGGCCGAAGAATGCCGCAGAGAAACTGCCAGCTATCGCTGTAAGCGGACCGTTTGGAGCAGTAAAGGAGCAGTGCTCAGGGCTTTATGCTCAGACTATGGCAGAGAGAGGATTTCTAACGATCGCATTTGATCCATCTTATACCGGTGAGAGCGGAGGCGAACCCAGATACATGGCATCCCCTGATATCAATACTGAAGATTTCATGGCAGCAGTAGATTTTCTGAGCCTCAATGACAAGGTCGATCCTGAGCGTATATCTATCATAGGGATCTGCGGTTTTGGAGGGATGGCTCTTAACAGCGCTGCATTAGATCCACGGATCAAAGTTACTGTGGCTTCAACAATGTATGACATGACCAGAGTAAATGCCAACGGATACTTCGATTCGGAGGATTCATTGGAAGCTCGCTACGAAAAGAAAAAGGCAATGGCAAAACAGCGTCTGGATGACTTAAGAAACGGTACATATAAGCGAGCGGGAGGATGCCTGCCGCTTCCGGTTTCCCCTGATGCGCCCTTCTTTGTCAAGGATTACAGCGAATACTATAAGGGAAGAGCTTACCATGAAAGATCCCTTAATTCCAATGAGGGCTGGAATGTGAT
>CADAPR010000042.1:11908-22601 GCA_902789785.1 uncultured Lachnospiraceae bacterium | reverse complement strand
CCGTCATCGCATTTAAGTGTAATATCTCTTCCCATAGTTACCTCTTTGATCACCTGACATTAAACGAAAGGACTGTTTCCTCTTCATTTAAATAAATCCTTTCAGGTTCATATGGCATCGCGATCGCATTCCATAACTTCTTTGCCTTCTCGTTTTTCTCATTGTACTTTATCTCCCATTTACCCTTATGCTCAGACAGTATGAGCTTTGCGGCATCTATTGCAAGATGCTTTCTTCGAAATGAAGGAAATATCGTAAACTCAGCCATGGTATAGTCAGGTTTTCTTCCTGTCATGGTATAAGGACAGATCATGGCAAACCCTGCCAGTATTTCATCGCTGTATATGAAATATGCCTCTCTTAAAGGATCTGTAAAGTACTCCTCAAAATGTCCGTAGCTGTAATTACCGTTCTCATCCATCTCATCATCATAGAAATTTGTCATCTCATACAGATATTTCTGATTGATGCTAAAGAGAAGATCCCTGTCCTGTTTTCTAACTTTTTGCAGTCTTATCATATATTATCCTTAAGAAGATCTGATATCACCTGCTCATAATCATCTTCTATGAGTGTGATCATCTCTCCCGATCTTTTAAATCCTTCTATATATGCCCTGTTTGATCCTTTTATATTATCGATTCTGCAGTATGAATCCTCTATCCTTGATTCTATATCCGAAGCGTGATCTTTTATATCATCAAAATGAGTTTCTATATATGAATCACTGAAGGCAAGACAGATAAATCGTATCACTTTTAGATATTCATCATCAAAATCCTTTCTCCAGTCAAAAGGGATATAGCATCCCTCAACTATAAGATTCTGATCATTCTCGATCGCTGTCTTTATCAATTCACGCACTATAGGCCATAGATATTCCGTCAGCTTGTCATCATCCTCGGGGGTAAGCTCTGTATTGCCGCTTCTTATAAGTCCCATCTTGATATGATCTATAGAAACATACGGATATTTGTATTTTTCGAGCATGCGCTGTGCCAAAAGAGTCTTTCCAGTATGCGATGCCCCTGTTATGAGTATAATCATTATTTCCCCCAGATTCTATTCGCAGGTATATTGCGGTTTTTTATACAGATACTTTTCATCCGGAATGATATTCTTATCCCAGACCTCCTTCTTCCAATCTGACGCAGGATAGTCCTTAATGGCTACAGAAACACTCGAAAGATTTACTCCCAGAGTTTTAGAAACAGCCTCTGCGACCCTTTCAGCGCATTCTCTTTTTACTTCATCTGTCCTGCCTTCATAACACTTTATCTCTACGTGTGGCATATTTACCTCCCAAAATCATTTAATCGTCTTTAGTACCGATTCCTTATTCTAAATATCTTTATCTGAGTCAAGATCCTTTATGTATCTTACATCGCAGTCAAAATGCTCTGTCCTTATCAACGGTTCATCGATCCTTACAAAACCGTATTTTTCATAAAACTTCTGTGCTGCGACCATATTTGGAAGCGTTTCCAGATAACAGCGTTCATAGTATTTTGCGGCATAGTCTAGGGCAGTTTCAATCAGCTGATGAGATATTCCCTTTCCTCTGACCTTGGGAATGCTGTACATTTTCTGAAGCTCACAGACTTTTTCCAATCCGGGCAGTTTCCCTATCCCAACGCCCGCAACAACTGCGTCATTTTCATCTGTCGCGACCCAGTATCTGTTTCCTTCACTGTTATATAGGTAAGAAAACCTTCCAAGATCAGGATCTGACCAGGCAGTTCCTTCATGATCGCCCCCAAACTCTATAAGACAGTCCCTTATGATCTTTTCAACAGCTTTATCATCTCTTTTTTCAATTTCTCTTATAACATATTTCATCAGCAGTTTCCCGGATCTGTCAAATATCTTTTTCAAAAAAATCTATTGTCTGTGCGCATATATCATCCATTGCTTCTTTGCCCGGCAGATGCTTGCTGTCGATCTTTGCAAATGTGATATTGCCTTTAAATATCTCTTTGGATCTGCTGAATACCCTGTCAGCAGGAAAGAATATGTCATTTACAGATGCAACGATAAGTAAAGGTGCATCAAGCTCAGACAGTTCTTCTTTCTGATATTCCTTTGGAGCCTTTAATTCCATCTTGTAAGAGCTCATCATAAGATCAAAGAACTCTCTCCATGTATCATCACTCTCTCCCCCAAGAGTATCTATCACTGCATCAAGTGTATCTTTTGACGGTTTAAAATAGTATTTCACAAACGGTACTATCATCTTTCCTATCATAGGAGCAAACGGACCGTGAGCTATCCCGGAAGGAACAAGCAGCAAAGAGCTGTCCACCATCTCTGGATGATACTTTGCAAATGAAAGCATCATCGAAGCGCTGTATGAAGAGACCACAAACGATATCTTCTCAACTCCATAGTGATCCAGAACCTCTTTGATCCATAATCCGTATTCATCCTTTTTACTGCTTATGTTTCTGTATGGATCGCTTTTTCCGGGCATCCCTATGACATCAGGCGCGATTATGCAGTATCTTGAAAGAAGAGGAAGAAACAATTTAAGATTTAAGGTCGTGATCCCGTTTCCGCCATGTATAGAGCATATCTTTGGCTTGTTTTCATCTCCTACGCACAGACAGTGAGTCTCTCCAAACGATGTATCAAAGTAGCTTTCAGTGTAGCTTACATTAAGCGATGCAAGAGTCCTGTCATAGAAATCATGCATCTTTTTCATTGCATCTTCACTTTTATAAACAAACTTTCCCGTTTTCATTTTTAATCCATGTAGTCCCTTATGTTGAATTCTTCATCTGTTTTTTCTTCTTCGTTTGTTATCTGCGGTACAAATTCAGTAACATACGTATCTCCCAAAACAGGATCGATATAGTATCTTATCTGTGCCCCCGTATATGATCTGAACAGAACAACTATCTCATTTTCATCGCTTGACTGTACTTCCCAGTAGACAGGATATTCTCCTTCTTTTTCTATGTTTTCAAGATCCGGGTTTGTCATGTGGCAGTAATTCTTTATGGCAGTCATCGCTTGATCGTCAGTGATCCTTTCATTTTGCACATCTTCAGTTTCTGCTTCATCACTGACCTTATACACAGCCGTAGGTCCGTCATCTGTATCTATCTTTGTCACTTCAGTGTTTTTTGTGCATCCTGACAATACCATGCACATCATAAGTAAAACTATAACCTTCTTTTTCATTTCCTATCCTTTCAGTTTCCTATCGTGCAGAGTTTTCCCCTAAGCACATATCCTATCTTCTCATAGCATGCATTCGAAGCGATGTAATCAGCGTTCGTGTATAGCATCGGGAGATATCCCTCATTCCTTGCGATCATAGTTACCTGATATACAAGGTTTTCGGCATAATGCTTTCTGCGGCATTCTTTTCTTGTGTATACAAGGTTTATCGATGCCATGTCTTTATTTGGCGCATACTTGCAGCTTGCCACATTCTTTCCGCTCTCATCCTTCCAGAAAAACATATTGCCAGAATCAATGAATGCCTTAGCATCTTTTTTATAACCTTCCCTATCCTTTTGATCTATACCTATCTCTTTATGAAACAGATCAAGAAAATCTGCAAGCTCGTCAACATCCTTTTGATCACATCTGTATAAGCTTCCGTCACATTTAGAATCGGGCATCACAGGATCGGGATTATCGTAAGCAAACATATTTATCAGTATCTTCAAACTGATCCCGTCTTTTTTGGCTCTCTCAATAAAATACCGAGCCAGGTCGTATTTGAGATTGAAATTGTGCTTTCCATCAAGCAGACCGTTATCATAAGCCATAAGGTAGGCATTTTCCATCTCGGCTTCTTTTGCGTTATCCCTGGTCCATATCCATACCGGGAACGGCTCACCGCTGTAGCATATGATAAGCTTCTCGTGATCTGTTATCAAAAGCCTGCACTCGTTTCCTATGATTCGTCTCAGTACAAAAAATGTATATTTATCATTGTCTAAAAGTTTAAGATCTCTTTCATCTGCAAAACTCATATATTACTCCAAACCATTCCCTGACAAGATATGTCGGGTAAAACCACCAGTGAGTATGCGCCGGGATCGCGTATGTCACAAGTCCAAGCTTTTTAGCGATCATCGACGCCCTGCATATATGGAATTCATTTGTTACGATCGCGATAGTATCACTCAGTCCGTTTTCCTTAATGATCTCATATGAAAAATCAAGATTCTCTATGGTAGATGTCGAGCGATCCTCCATATACAGCCTCTCAGGAGCTATCCCGTTATCTGTCAGATAGTTATACATGCATAGTGATTCGCTTATATCTTCATCAGATCCCTGACCACCTGACAGAACCGCTACACACTCATTATGCTCATTCATGTATCTAAGTGCTGCCTGCAATCTCTCATAAAGCATAAGGCTTGGCTGTGTTCCTCTTACATGACATCCGAGTACTAGAAGCGTCGCATCCTGTTTCGGCCTGTTTGCAGCTGCCCTGTGTATGCTGATATCTATGAATAAGAATAAAATGAGCAAAGATATCGCCAGGATCGTTATGCAATTGATTATTATCCTGCCTGGTTTTCCCGATCTGAGTCTTCTGATCAGGTCATGCATTTTATCCATAAAGATGCTGTAAAGCATAAGCATAATTCCAAATAGTATCCCTATGGCATTCCCCAGATTAAGAATGAGACTTAAAAGCGGTATGCAAAACCATAGAGTCAATATCAGGCCTGTGATAAAACATATTCTCTTAAATATCTTCATACTATTTTTCAATTATGATGGTAACCGGCCCGTCGTTTACGGATGAAACCTGCATATCCGCGCCGAATTCGCCTGTCTGTACATCAAACCCGCGCTTTCTGCATTCCTCTATTACAAGTTCATAAAGGGGTATGGCAGTATCGGGTCTTGCTGCATCTGTAAATCCCGGACGTCTTGAAGATACATCCGCATACAGCGTAAACTGGCTGACTATTAAAAGCTGCGCCCCGGCATCCTTTGGACTTACGTTCATCTTTTTATTCTCATCCTCGAATACTCTAAGTCCGCAGATCCTGTCAGCCATCCACAGCGCTTTTTCTTTTGTATCATCCACATGTATACCAAGAAGGATCAGAAATCCCTTTTTGATCTGTCCCCTTATCCGGCTGTCTATTACGACACTAGCTTCACTGACTCTTGTAACAACTGCTCTCATGATAACCTCTTTTTGATCGTATTTCCTACCTGCATATTATAACATCCGATCATGATCTGTTTCTTAACATTTTCATAATAATACATTGCGAAAATTCTTATATCTTTGATAAGATATTTTTAACACACTTTTGGAGGAGCATATGATAACTCAGATCTTGGACAAAATTGACAGCGTGATGTATTATCCCATTCTCATCATAGTAATGGCTCTTGCTGGCATATACTTCACTATACTTACAAAAGGAGTACAGATAAGACTCTTTCCCGAGTCGGTAAGACTTCTAAAAGAGCCTCCCGAGGATAAAAAGAATGTTTCATCCCTTCAGGCTATGCTAGTATCGACGGCTTCTCGTGTGGGAACGGGAAATATCATCGGAGTATCAACAGCTATATGCCTGGGAGGTCCCGGAGCATGCTTCTGGATGTGGGTGATGTGCATAATAGGAGCCTCATCGGCATTTATCGAAAGCACACTTGCCCAGATATACAAAAGAAAGGATTCAAACTCGGAAAGCTACGGCGGACCAGCTTATTACATAGAGTGCGCTCTGCATGCGCCGAAAATGGCTACTGTCTTTTGTCTGTTTCTTATAGCGACCTATGCGGTAGGCTTCAATCTTTTATGTTCATACAATCTGCAGTCTACTTTTGAAGCATACTCATTTTATGACAGCAGTATCACGCCTCTTGTGATCGGATTGATATTTGCTACTCTTACAGGGTATTGTCTTCTTGGCGGCGGCAAGAGGATAGTAAAACTCACCAGCCTCATCGTTCCGATCATGGGTGTGGCATATGTGCTTGTATCTTTAATAGTCATCATCTTTAATCTGAAAAGTGTTCCTCATATGTTCGCACTGATCTTTGAGGATGCGTTTAACTTTAAGGCGATATTCGGTTCCGTTGCAGGCTCATGTATGGTCTACGGAATCAAAAGGGGTCTTTATTCAAATGAAGCAGGTGTCGGTTCCGCACCCAATGCATCAGCTTCAGCAAAGGTCTCTCATCCGGCAAAGCAGGGTCTGGTACAGACTCTGTCAGTATACATAGATACCTTGCTTCTGTGTACCGCGACAGCACTCATGTGTCTTTCAAGCGGTGTTGAAAGAAGCGAATCACTATCAGGTGCCCCTTATGTACAAAACGCCATATCAACGGTATTCGGCAGTATCGGACCGACGTTCATAACGATAGCTATGGTCTTATTTGCATTTACCACTCTGATAGGAAATCTCTACTACGTTGACAATGCACTGATATTTTTAAACCACAAAAAAAGACCTTCCAAAAACTTTATGCGTATCTTTCATATAATATGTGCGCTCGTCGTTCTCATCGGAGCTATCATTCCGATGAATGCGGCCTGGGCCATGGCAGATATAACGATGGGAGGCATGACATTAATAAATCTGCCGTCCTGCATGATCCTGGGCAAGGTTGCCATTGATGCATTAAAGGATTATGAAAAGCAAAAGTCAGAGGGAAAAAATCCGGTATTTATGGGAAGGGATATAGGCCTTAACGAAGAAGAACTGGATTACTGGAAATAAACAACAAGGGTTGAGCTTACTGCTCAACCCTTTCTTTTTTAATCTTACCGAAGATCGGTGCAAATATAAACAGTGCAAAGACAAGCCCCTGTATCACCATTCTCGGAAGGTCCTTTGCATGGACAATCTGATTCTGAAGAACAGATGTATCTCCTCCGGCTAATACAACTACCAGATTGTTATTAAGGTAATGCATGATGACCGGTACCCAGATATTCTGAGTCTTCATATAGGCATAAGCGAAGAATATTCCTACCGTGACGCACGTTATGATCTGGGCAACAAACATTAAAGGTCCTGTTTCCACGGAATAGAACATAAAGTCAATGTTGATATGCCAGATGGCCCATACAATCCCTAAGAGCAGCACGCCTTTTCTTAAGCCAAACTTTTTCAGCATTACGGGCAGAAGATAAAATCTCCATCCGTATTCCTCTCCAAAGAATGCTATGAACGAAAATACAAAATTGGGGATTAGAACAGCCGCAAGCATATATGTTCTCGGGTTTATGGCTGCATCTTTTAGCATCTGCATGCTTTCACCGCTGCCGTTTAATACATCGCTTAGCGTGGCCGATATAACAAATCTGAGAATATACAGTACTAAAAAGAGCAGTATCATAAGAATACTCATTTTGATATTCTTTCTAGCAAGACCCGTATCTTCTCTCTTCTTTTTACCGCAAACCCAGAAAAGAACATACGAAACAAAAGATGCTACTGCCAGTATGAGACTTCCTATCAATGTCGAAAGTGACTATTATGCTGCAGATCATCATGATCACTGTAAGAACAAGAGTCGTTATAAATCCGCCCAGAGGCAAACTCTCATCCTTGTTTCTTGCGATAATCATACCCAGTATGACTCCACATGCGGGATACATCATCTGAGTATTTACAAACATCGTCAGATCGACCCCTTTTTTCATTCCTATGAACATAAATATGCTCATGATCGCAGGAACGCCGTAAGCTACGGCAATAAAAATGCCCAGCCTTTCCTTTTCAATCTCATTCATTTTTTCTCCTCCTTAGTTTCCCTTTATATATAACAGGCTGCCCCGTTATTTCGAAATAATGATCTTGCCGTCCTTGACTTCTACTCTTACCTTGTTAGTATCGATCCCCGCCATCTCAAGGAAATCCTCACTCAGCTGTACTCTGTGAGCCTTGTCCATTATCGAATACTCTTCATGCGACTCAACCTCCGCCAGATTGTCGGTCGTAAGTTCATCAAGATTTTTCCTGTATTCCTCTTTCATGATCTTTTCTGTCGAGATCTTTCCGTCAGATACCATTATAACTCTCGAAACCTTATTGGCAAGACTGATATCATGAGTAACTATGATTATGGTCAGTCCAAGCTCCTCATTGAGTTTTCTGAACAGATCCTGGATCATGTTTGAAGTCTTTGAATCCACGGCACCCGTAGGCTCATCCGCAAGAAGTATCTTTGGATCACAGGCAAGAGCCACGGCTATCGCCACTCTCTGCTGTTCACCGCCTGACATCTGGGCAGGATATGAATCCGCCTTGTGATCTATCCCGGTAAGCTTAAGCAGTCTGAGGGCCTTTTCATGTCTTTCTTTTCTGTTTCCTCCCATGAAATACATGGGAGCCTCTACATTCTGCAATGCCGTAAGATATGGGAAAAGATTCTGTCTGCTGTTCTGCCATACGAAGCCGACAGTCTTCTTCCTGTACTCAACCAGAGATGCTTCGCTCATAGCAAAAAGATCATGCCCGTCCACATATATCCTGCCGGTAGTCGGCTTTTCAAGTCCGCCTATCATGTTAAGCAGCGTGGATTTACCGGATCCGCTCTTTCCTATAACGGCCACAAGCTCGCCTCTTGCTATCTCAAGTTCAAGTCCCTGAAGAGCAAGAACTTCAACGTCTTCGGTCTTATAGATCTTTACAAGACCGTCACAGACAAGTATGTTGTCCTTTAATTCACTACTTTCTGACATAATCCGTCTTCCATTTCATAAACCATGTCTCCCAGCTGCATAAGGTTGGGGTCATGTGTCGTCATAACTATTGTAATGCCTTCTTTTTCTATAAGTTCCTTGAAAAGCTTCATGACAGCTATTCCGGAAGCAGTATCCAGAGCTCCCGTAGGCTCATCGGCAAAGATGATCTTTGGCTTGTGTGCAACGGCTCTTGCTATTGCGACCCTTTGCTGTTCACCGCCTGACATCTGGGCCGGCATGTGACTCATACGCTTTCCGAGTCCTACAATGCCAAGTACCTCTTTGATCCTGGCATCCCTGTCGCCTTGATATTCCGCAAGCTTCAGAGCAAAATCCACATTCTCATAGGCAGTCATGATAGGTACGAGCGCTACAGACTGAAATACAAAGCCTACATGGTAGCGTCTTAGCTTCTCCTTTTCAGTCGTGCTCTTTTTTGTCATATCTTCACCGTCTATAGTGAAACTTCCCTCACTGGGATCATCAAGCATGCTTAGTATATTAAGAAGAGTTGTCTTTCCCGAACCGGAACGACCCTTCAAAATAGTAAGCTTGCCCTGAGGCACCTGCATATCGATACCCTTAAGGACCTCTATGCTTTCCTTGTTTCCGATAGGGAAGCTTTTATGGATGTTTTTTGTTTCGATCATATTTCCCATATCAGTCTTCTCCCATCTTTAATGCTTTTGTGATATTCATGTTCTTTACTGTCCTGCTCATAACCGCAAAGCACAGAGCAAATGCAGCGCTTATTATTACAGCCATCTTTATGCTGTCCTCGGCTTTTATGAATATCTCGATCGGCATGTTGTGTTTCTTTGGCAGATAAACAACGGATATCAGCTTTGTAAACAGAAGCGTGGTGGCTCCTCCTACCGCAAATCCGGACAGTGCTGAAAGCAGTGAACTGAATATCTGCTCCGTAACTAGCATTGTGACTATCTCGCCCATGGTCATACCCATGGCTCTGTAAATTCCGTAGAATATCTCTCTTTCCTTTATGGTGAGCACCCAGTATATCATAAAGCCCACCGTGCATATCAAAAGCGAAATGATAAAGCCTACAGAGAACATGCCGTTTGTGATCTGTATCATTGCGGAATCTCTCTGACTCTGGATCATTGAATTTCTGTCTATATGACTCTTGAATTCAATGCCGTTTTCTTTAAGCTTTTCATACGCGGCCGCTGTATCAGCATGTTTGTCAAACTTCATCCATACTTCATACGGTGTGACTGTATGGTTGCTTACAACAGTCTGATAATTGGCTACCACAAGATATCTGTCCTTTGCTTCCGTCTTTCCTTCTGGTGTCGTCACATAATATGTGCTCTCATATCCCGGAAAGGCATCAACTATTCCGCATATCTTTGCCGCTGTATCCGAATGTGGCTTTTTAGGATCGATAGGACTGTATCGAATGTAGTTTATGGTATCTCCCACATTAAGGCCGTACTTGCTCGCAAGATTTGATGAAATGAGCACTCCCTTTGGATTGAGAGCCAGTTCATTCAGATAATGATACCAGTGCTTGTCATTGACTGAGCCGTCAAGCTCTGCCGTCTGTCCGAATTCCTTGGTCTGTATGGCCATCAGCATATTCTCAGCTTCGGTATTATTCTTTATCTTAATATCTGTCTTGTTATCGATCAGCACTTTTGTCCTGCTTTCGATACCGTACTCTTCATCAAGATCGAATCTTCCTATATCGGGTTCGGAATACTTCCACTTCATCTCCCCGCCCATGGTCTTTACAACAGTAAGCTTCCAGCTTTCCTGCATCCTGAGATCTGTCCCGACATTGTAGTTTATCCTGTTTTCCATGTTTTCATTGACGGTCCTTGCCAGATTGGCATTAAAGACACCCATGGCTATGGTCATTACCAAAAATACGGTTATGAATCCCTGTCTCTTCGCACTTCTGATTATCTGAAGGAACGCAACATATCCGGCAGGCTTCCATCTCTTCTTGCCCAGATGATATATGAGCCTTACAAGATATCC
>CADAPR010000042.1:0-11872 GCA_902789785.1 uncultured Lachnospiraceae bacterium | reverse complement strand
GCTTGAGTTCAAGAAGATTATAGGATCTACAGAACCGCCTGCCACTATATCCACCGCCATCGTCTCTTTCTGCTTGTAATAGTTATAAAGAAGATATCCAGATGTAGCCAAAAGAATAAGATCAATAAAATACTTCTGCCACATAGGAGTATTTGTCGATATACGAAGATTCTTTCTGTCGGTTATCGTCAGTTTGGACAGCCCGATTACCGGTAGCGTCATGAACAGTACTGCAAGAACAAAGGCAAGCAGTGCAAACAGTATCATGCTCAGTGTAGGCTGATATATGCTTACATCCTTTAATGAGAATGAAAGGAATGCATTGGTGCTTGCTGCCAGTCTGCACATGAGTATGCCGATAGGAAGACCGATGATGCATCCTGCAAGTGCGATGAATGATGACTGGATGACATACAGACCTATGATCTTAAGTCTGCTCACGCCTCTGCTCTTTAGCATCGCTATCTCGGTAGTCTCCATCTCGAGGATTCGGGATGAGATCATATACAAAAACATTAAAAGAAGACATACTATAGGCAGTTCAAATGCAAAGAGTATCAAACTTATGCTCTTTTCTTCGATCTTGTACTGTGTAAGTATATCAATGAAATTGCTCTTGATCTCCTTGTTCTTGGAAACTGCTTCGATATAAGCTTTGTATCTGCCGGCATTTTCATTGTTTATCTTAGTGTAATCAAACATGATCGACAGATCATAATATGTATTGTGGACTTCGTTTTCCTTTACCAGCTTGTCGTATGCATCTATGGGAAGGATCATAAGATCCTTGTAGCTTTCAAGTCTCTTATGCCAGAAATACCCGTCCTGCTTCATCTCCTCGACTATTCCCGTTACGACAAAATCAGTGTTTTCACTGTCGCTGTACATCTTGAACTTAAAGCTTAATGTCTCTCCTACAACAAGTCCGTACTTGTCCATGACATACTGGGATATAACACACGGATATGCCCCGTTTGCAAGTGCCTGCTTTACCAGTTCATTATCTGATTTATCCGCTTCCTCAGCCTTTACTCCGTATACCAGATCTGCATGTTCGTAAAGATCGGGTATTGCACCCATTGAGATCACCTTGGATTTTGAGTTGAATGTCGTATCGGCATTGCCAACCTTGACATATAAAACGCGCTGATCGATTATGACAGGACAGTCTATGCCTGATGTTATTCGGTTTCTCTTATCAGTCATATCATCGATCATGTTTTTTGCAGACCCGTACTGATCAAAAGGTATCTCGCGGGTATAAGTCACTACGGCCGGAAATACTGCCTCTTCCTGTGCTTTTTCAATGAACATGTTCTGAATGAGCCTGTTAAGGCTTCCTTCCCTGAACATGGGATAAACGCATAAGAATCCCGCCAGCATGACAACACCTATGAGCAGGCTGCTGTTAAGAAGCTTTTTATTTGTGATCTTGTATCTTATGAAACGTAACATCTTAGCTTACTGCTCCTCTTTTGTGTTACCTGCCGCGCTCGATTCCTTGGCTACCTTGTCTCCCGGCTCAAGACCTCTCAGTATGACTACGCTCGCATCGGTTCCTATGCCGTATGTGCTTCCCTTTATGACATACTGTTTCACCGGTGTGCCGTTTATCAGCTTCCATACGAAGAATCTTTCTTTTTCCGTAAGCTGATTTTCTTCTTTATAAACTACGCTTCCCGGAACTATGACCATGTTTTCCGCATAGATCGTCTGTACCTTGGTCTCGCAGTCCTTTATCTGAACCTTGTCAAAGAATTCCTTGTCCTCAAGTTTAAAGATGATATACTTTGCACCGCTTATACCGTTTCCTTCAGCTATGGAAAGGGTAGTCTTATCGCCTTCCGTAAACGCATAGGCCTTGCCTGCGCTCACACAGCTTACGGCTGTTCCGAAATACTTGTCATCCTTTTCGTTTATATCGATCTCTATCCTGCATCCGACACCCGGAAGGATGGTTTCTCTGTTAAGATTGATGCTTGCCATGCCTTCGCTTGCCTTTGTGCATGAGAGCAAAAGATAATTTGTCTTTGACGGTTCGACAAGATCTCCCTCTTTAACATAGAGTTTTGATACTATCGAATCTTCCTTTGCAACAACACTTATCTTTCCGCTTCCGTTATTGTCTTTTCTTAACTTTGCCAATCGTCTGTTGAGTCTTGAAAGCTGTGCTTCGTATTCTATACGGCTTGCCTCTTTTTCAACTTCCGCTATCTTTGCTCTTAATTCAAATACGGCTCTCTGACATCCGATCGCATCCTCGTCATGCTCGCCGAGCGTTCCGTATTCCTTTCCCTCTTCTATAGTCGTTAAAAGTCTCAGTCCCTGTACTGTCAGAGTCTTAATATTCTTATCAGCATCCTCGTTGTATTTGTCATGATCCATCTTAAGATGCTTTATATCGTTCTCGACTTCCTGTATGGCTGCTTCACCGCTTCCGCTGTCGATGACAAGCAGTACGTCTCCCTTTTTGACCTCTGAGTTTGTGTCTACGTTTATGCTCTCGATCTTTCCTTTGCAGGGTGCAAAATAAGCTGTATTTACCGTCTCGGCCTTCTTAAGATTTCCGGCGAGCACAGTCGTTCTCTGTATTCCTGTCTCAACCGTGTATTCCTCATATCTTGGAGGCGCGTATGCTTCCTGGGTATAGTAGACTTCCTCACCCTCACTCAGACCGCTTAATACCTCATAATGACAGTCATCGGTGACTCCGATCTCTATATAACGCTTCTCAAGATTTCCGTCTTGCTTTTTTACATAGACATAGTTGCCCTCTTCATCGGCATTTGTAGAATCAAAACCGATAGCAAGAACATCGCGCTTGTCATTCATTATATAGCACAGTATTACCGTGTCTCCGATCTTAACATCAACAGGTTCTGTCGTCTTGTAACGTACATTCGGATAAATGTTCTTGGCATTCGCATATACCTGCTCATGCTGAGAATACTCCATCTCTTCGACGGGTACGCGCTTTCCGCCTATGATCGCATACTTCACCTCGTATTTCTTGTATTTGTTTGTGGCCGTATTGGTATCCGGCACCTCTATATATGTATCATCATAATCACTGACTATGACGATGGCTTCATCCTTTGCGGCTGTGCTTCCCTTTGAAGTATCCTTTATATAGGTTACATATCCCGATCTTTTTGCTCTGAGAGTCCCTTCCGATATCGTCTTTTCTATATCGGCTATCTCGCGGTTATAGTAATCCACCATATAGGCATGGAGTTCTTCATCATATGTATGATCCTCTTCGCCCTTTTTTATCTCGGTAGTAAACTGCATGGCACCGTCTTCGTCGTATCTGTACAAACACTCCTGACGCTGCTGTGCAAGGATCCTCTGGTTAAGCTCATGTATTGGAGCTTTTGCATCATGCAATGCAACAAGCAGTTCATAGTCGGCTCTTGTTTCGGTAAGTTCCTCCTTAAGCTGCTCTATATCTGCGATCGCAAGCACATCTCCTTCATTTACATACTGACCTATGTCACAGCAGATCTCCTTGATGGTCGTCTGTCTTTCAAAGAAATGAATATACGGAGTAGGAACCACTGTTCCTATCTCAACCTTTAGGTTGCCTACATCCATCCTCTCGACAGGTCTGAACGATTTTGTATCGGTCAGAGGCTCTACGAGCTCCGGTACCTGTCTTGCCTCATCACATGAAGCAAACATGATAAGAGAGGCAAGTATCAATGAAATTGTCCTTATCTTAAAAAAAACTGTTCTCATTCTTTTACTGCCACCTCTTCAGTTCCGTCAAGACCGCTCTTTATTACTACCAGATCACCGATCTCTTCGCCGAGTTCAACATATCTTCCCTCTAAAAATCCGTTTTCCTTTACAACATAAACAAAGGTTGAATCAACCTTTACATTTATGGCTCTGGTCGGAAGATAAACAACCCCGGGAAGCTTTCCTTTTTTTATCTCCATATATGCAGCCGAGCTTAGATCCGTGGTCACATCCACAGGCTCAAAGACAACAGTCCTTGAAAAATCACTTTCATCAATGATCTCAACGACCTTCATGTCATAGTTCTCTTCGCCGTCAACCGCCTGATATATATCTCCGACTTCAAAATCAAAACTGTCCTTGGTATTTGCCGTATACTGCGTCTGCCCGCAGATCTGTGTCAAAAGATTCTCTCCGGGTTCGATAAGACCGCTCAATACCTTGTTGCTTATATATGAGACCGTTCCTTCAGACTGTGCAACAACCTGACACTTGCGGTATCTTTCCTGTTCCTCTTCAAGATAGAGCTTCGCAAGGTTGACATCATCCGTAAGCTCTTCGAGTATGACTGCGTACTTTTCGTCCCTGTCCTTGAAATCAACATTGTACATGCGCTTGTAGTGATCGAGTAAAAGCTGCTTTTTTATCACTTCGCCGCTGTATTTTTCTATATTCTTTTTGATATCCTCGGATTTGAAGGTGATAAGGAGCTGACCTTCACTGACATGATCACCTATACCCACCATTAGCTCTTCAAGCTCAAGACCTTCCTCATCTACGGAATAGCTTATCTTTTCCGTATCGTGTCTTGTAAGGCTCATCTTGAGAACGGGCTCCATATCGCCCTTGCCTACAGCTATTTTCTGATATTCTTCTTTTTCGTATATGGTCCTGGGAATCTCGGTGACAGACTCATAAGCCTTCTGGCCGCACCCGGCTAAAAAGGCTGACAGAGTCAGAATTGAAATAACTGTGAATCGAATAAATCTCATGAATCCCCCTGGGTTCCTAAAACAGTATGACCTTTATAGTTTATATCCATCCCCCGCCGGATACAACATGACTAAATATAGGTATATTATGGTCAAACTTAAGAACTTTGCCTATTATATCATAGAAAAACAAAAAGTCATACAGCCTAGTGTATGACTTTTTACTAGCGAATTATATCATATTTATCAGATATATGTCACGGTTACAACACCAAACTTTGTATTCCCGATGATCCTGAGTTTCGGATTTCCCGTGGTGATGCTCCTGTTCTTTTCTTCCACTCCGCCAAATATCACACTGGCTTCATTTGTAACATACCACTCCTTGGGAACATAGAGATTTATGCTTCCGAAGCTGTTATTTACATATACCACTGCATTATCGTTGTGGATCTGAGCATCATCAAAATATATCTTGGCTTCACCGAATGCAACCGATACTCTTCCTTCATCGAAGTTATCGGCCTTGACATACTTTACGCCTGAACCGAATGTTGTGGCAAACGAAAACCTGTTGTCATTGGTCGCTGATGTTTTATCTGAGGCACCTTCATCATCTCCAATGCTCTTGTCTTCTATTCTCTCGAAGTCGTTTCTGTACATCCTGTTCTTTCCCCCTGTAAGAAAGGATATACCTATTACTCCCAAAAATGCTGCGAACAGTACTGCTGCCTTTGATATTCCAAGATCATCAACCCATGTGCACACTAAAAATACAATGGGGAATACCACGCTCGCCCAGTCCTTATGCTCAAGTCCGTGCTTAAGCCACATGCATAAAAAGATCGATATAACTATCTTCCATATCGGAAAACCTATGCTGATGTTGAATCCGTTTAACAGGACTAGGATAGCCGCTGCTATAAAGATCAATCCCAGGACATAACTTCTTCCCTGCTTCATAACCTACCTCCTTGTTTTTTCAATACTCTTCCTTTTACAAAACCTCTTGCGTCTGTCATACTTTCGACTCCAGTCTTTCTGTCAGAGTCTTGTAGTAATGTCTTGATACGAATACCTGCTTGTGAGTATCCCTGAATGATACTATGCTTGACGAATAAAGGCTTCTGTCTATCGTAAAGATCTCTCTTATGTTGAGTATCGTTGACTTTGATACTCTCATGAATGCTGACGGAAGCATCTGCTCGAGTTCGTAGAGCTTGTATCTTATCTCGTAGCTGTCTGTTCTTGTATGAGCGCTGATCCCCTTCTCATCGGTCTCGAAGAACAGAACCTCGTCAAGTAGGATGTACACCCTTGTATCACCCTTGTAAAACTCTAAGGACTTGGTTGCCTTTGTGGCATCGCCTATAAGCTTCTGTAATTGTGATATCTCCGGTGTCAGTTCAGGTGCCCGGATTATTATCTCCTGCTCCTGCAAGCTGTCATCCAGCTCAATTCGTATCTTCATGATATCATTCTACTCATTCTCTCTGTAAAGTAAATGCATTTTAGGTAAGAGGTAATATTTCAGGGGGTAAGTTGCAATTTATTGATATCAAATTATCGTTTATGGTACTTCTTGTTGTCTGCCTCGTACTTCGGCTCGCATGTCAGATACATGCCCAGACGCTTGAATGTCTGCTCATCGACCGCTGACAGCATTACCGATGAATGCGCATCACAGCCTCTGAGTTTCGGCAGCTGTTCAAGTGCAAGCTTTGCATCCTTGTTTGTCGCAGCCGAAATGGAAAGGGCTATGAGTATCTCATCCGTATGAAGTCTGGGATTCTGGCTTCCGAGGTATCCTATCTTAAGCTTCTGGATGGGTTCGATAGCTTCCGGACTTACAAGATGAAGCTTGTGATCGAGTCCGCATAACTCCTTTATCGCGTTGAGCAAAACTGCAGCCGATGCACCCAGAAGGTCTGTAGTCTTTCCTGTGACTACCTTGCCGTCAGGAAGTTCTATGCTGGCAGCCGGATGTCCGGTATTTTCTTCTCTTTCAAGTGCCGCGTTTACGACAACACGATCCTCAACCGTAAGAGATGACTGCTTCATCAGAAGCTCGAGCTTGTACTGGATATCCTTTACGTCTTTTCCGCATCTCTTGTCATAGAGACATCTGTAATATCTTCTTATGATCTCCTGATCGGAAGACTGTCTGCAGATATCATCGTCGATTATGCAGTTGCCGGCCATGTTGACACCCATATCCGTAGGTGACTTGTACGGACTGGTTCCCATGATTCCTTCAAATATCGCATTGAGTACAGGGAATATCTCCACGTCTCTGTTATAATTGACCGTTGTCTCGCCATAAGCTTCCAGGTGGAACGGATCGATCATGTTTACATCATTTAAGTCTGCCGTAGCAGCTTCATATGCTACATTTACAGGATGCTTAAGCGGAAGATTCCAGATCGGGAATGTCTCAAACTTCGCATATCCTGCCTTTATCCCTCTCTTGTTCTCATGATAAAGCTGTGAAAGGCATGTAGCCATCTTTCCGCTTCCGGGTCCCGGTGCGGTTACGACAACGAGCGGTCTGCTCGTTTCTATATAATCATTCTTTCCAAGACCTTCCTCGCTTACTATGGTAGCGACATCACTGGGATATCCTTCGATATTGTAATGCTTGAATGTCTTGACACCCAGCTCATGAAGACGGTTCATGAACTTATCTGCTGCCTTCTGTCCGTTGTAGCGGGTGATGCATACACTTCCGACATACAATCCCCTGCCCTGAAAGGCATCCATGAGTCTTAATACATCCTCGTCATAGGTGATCCCGTAGTCGCCTCTTATCTTGTTAGCTTCTATATCCGCGGCATTTATGACTATGACTATCTCTGCCTGATCCTTTAACTGCATGAGCATCTTTAACTTGCTGTCCGGTTCAAATCCCGGCAGAACACGTGATGCATGATAATCGTCAAACAGCTTTCCTCCAAACTCCAGATAAAGCTTGTTGTCAAACTGCTTGATCCTTTCTCTTATGTGTTCAGACTGCATCTTCAGATATTTTTCATTGTCAAATCCAATTCTCATACAGGTCTCCTTGTGATGTCATTCTTGGTATTTAAAAAAATAATTATATGTCGACTCAATTCATATTTCAAGAGATTATCAAAGTTTTAAGCCAGGTCATCATCATCGTCATCATCATATACGGGAAGCGAAAAGATGAACTCCGTTCCTACTCCCTCTGTACTTATAACGTTGATGTTCTCCTTATGTGCCTTGATTATCTCCTTTGTGATGGCAAGGCCGAGTCCTGTGCCCTTTTTATCCTTGCCTCGCGACAGGTCCGTCTTATAGAATCTGTCCCATATAAGCTTAAGACTCTCCTTTGGTATCCCTATACCGCTGTCCTTGACTGATACAAATACCTTGTTGTGCTTCTGAGTCGTCTCTATCTTAATAGTCGAGTCATCATGTGAAAACTTGATCGCATTATCCATAAGGTTATACAAAACCTGCTGGATCTTGCTCATATCCGCTTCAACAGACAGTCTCTCTCCGGTAAGGACCAGATCGACCGATATCTTTTTCTTAAACAGCGTTCCTTCAAAGGATTCCACTACGCTCTTTATTACCTGATTGATATCAAAGATGCTCTTTTCAAGCACCATTCCGGTCATGTTTAGATTGTTCAATGTAAGAAGACCGTTTGTGAGCTTTGTCAGCCTCTCGGTCTCGTTAAGCACTACCTTTAGATACTTTTCATGCATCTGTTCAGGTATCGTGCCGTCTATCATGGCCTCTAAATATCCCTTTATGGATGTAAGAGGAGATCTGAAGTCATGTGACACATTTGCAATGAACTTCTTCTGATCCTCTTCTGCAGTCGCAACCTTATGAGCCATATATGAAAGAGCACCGCCCAGATATCCGAGCTCATCGTCGCTGTCTATCGACAGATCATAGTTCATATCTCCCGTAGCATAATGCTCTGTTGCCTCTGTTATCCTCTTTATTGGAACATATACGAATTCTGTAAAGAACAGCAGGATTATTAGCGAGAGCAAAAACAGAAGTATCAGCAAAAGATAGGAGATCGACAAAAGGGATTCCTTGCTTGCTTTAAGATCCTTCATCGAACTGTGAATGACAACATATCCTTTTATCGAAAAATCCGTAGTGATCGGAGCATATACGCTTAGCATATCCTCCTTGAAATATCCGAAGAAATCTCCTGTTGTATAATATGATCCCAAAGTGATGGTCGGATCAAAATTCTCGACTTTCTTCTCTTCATTGATATCCAGTATGGTTGATGAATCAAGTATCAGACGTCCTGAGGGATTCATGATCCATATGGTCGCGTTCATATATGTATCAAGCGCATCGAGCTGTTTCTGCACGGCATCCAGAGATGTCTGATTGTTATACAGATCGGTAGCATAGGTATTTGCTATCAGCGTTGCCTCTTCATACATCTTTTCTGCCTGTTCTCTTATCAGATGCTCAAGAGTCATGGATGAAGCAAATGTAGAAACCATGATGAATCCGAAGATACCGAATATGACATATGCAAGAATAAGCTTCAGATAGAGGGTTCTCCTCATACTCTTACCTCAAATTTGTATCCTATTCCCCATATAGTCGAGATCTTCCACGACTCATGGTCATTTATCTTTTCTCTCAGACGCTTGATATGGACATCAACGGTCCTGGTATCACCCATATATTCATATCCCCATATCTGGTCCAAAAGCTGTTCTCTTGTAAATACATGGTTCGGGCTGGCTGCCAAAAAATACAGAAGTTCAAGCTCTTTTGGCGGCATATCGATGTTTTTTCCCATATATATGACAGAGTAATTTGTCTGATTGATGATAAGATCCGGATATTCGACACATTTTTCGTTTGTTTCCTGAACTGTCTCGGGGACTGCCTTGTATCTTCTGAGTACGGATTTTACCCTTGCAACGAGCTCTTTTGAATCAAACGGCTTTTCCATGTAGTCATCCGCTCCAAGCTCTAGACCCAAAACCTTGTCAAACACCTCTCCCTTTGCAGACAGCATGATGATCGGTATATTGCTCTTTGCCCTCACTTCACGGCATACCTGGTAGCCATCCATTCCGGGAAGCATCAGATCAAGCAGTATGAGATTCGGCTCGTAGGTATCAAGGGCAGCGAGTGCCGATTCACCGTCATTATATATCTCTGCCTCAAAGCATTCCTTTATAAGATACAGGGAAATCAGCTCCGCTATGTTATTGTCATCATCAACGATCATTATCTTCTGTTTTGAAACAGCCATATCATTTCTCCTTAAATACCGCTATGGTAACTCCGGCATCTCCTTCACCGAACTCACCCTGTCTGAATGAATCGATATACTTGATCCTCTTAAGATGGTTCACTACAGCGCTCCTTAGTGCGCCCGTTCCTTTTCCATGTACTATTCTAACACTTGGAAGATGTGCAAGATAGGCATCATCCAGATATTTGTCAAGTTCGTGTATGGCTTCATCCACTGTCTTTCCGAGAAGATTGATCTCGCTGGATACGCTGTAGCTCTTGCTCATCTTTATTTTGCTTATGCCTGAACCCTTGTTTTTGCTCTTTGTCTCATAAGGATTTGTCTCTTCTATCAGCTCCAGATCCGAAATATTGACCTTTGAACGTATGATGCCGCACTGAACAAACAGATTTCCTTTTGCATCAGGCAGGCTGTTTACCACGCCCTTTAGCCCCATTGATAAAACCTTTACATCATCCCCGAGCTTAAGCTTCTCGGGTTTTATCGCTTTCTTTTTGGGAGCTTCTTTCTTTAAGCTTAGCTTTGAATTGGTCTGTCCGATCTTTTCCCTGAGCGCGCCTCTCTTTTTTTCGAGTTCTCTGACATCTATTCCCTGATTAGCCCTGTTAAGAGACATTATCATGTCATCTGCAGTCTCTTTTGCATCCTGCAGGATCTCTCGTGCTTCTTCTCTTGCCTCTCTGAGTATCTGATCCTTCTGATCATCGAGACTGTTCTTTTTCTTCTCAAGAGCCTTTTCAAGGTCCTTTATTCTTCTCTTTGACTCAGCGATCTCTTCCTTATCGCGCTCTACGTTTACCCGCTTGGTTTCAAGGTCGCTAAGAAGATCCTCAAAGCTTTCCTTGTCTTTTTCTATCTGCTGTTTTGCGGCTTCTATGATATGATCCTTTAATCCCAGCCTTTTTGATATGGCAAATGCATTGCTCTTTCCCGGTATTCCGATAAGGAGTCTGTATGTGGGACTGAGTGAATCAACATCAAACTCGCAGCATGCATTTTCGACAAACGATGTGGAAAGCGCATACACTTTAAGTTCGCTGTAGTGAGTCGTAGCCATCGTCCTTATGCCTCTGTCATGAAGATGGTTTAGTATGGCTATGGCAAGAGCCGCTCCTTCAGTTGGGTCTGTCCCGGCACCGAGCTCGTCAAAAAGACACAGGCTGTCATTGTCAGCATGCTTTAAGATGGCAACTATATTCTTCATATGCGCCGAAAACGTGGACAGACTCTGTTCTATGCTCTGTTCATCGCCTATATCCGCATATACCTTTTTAAATACACCGAGACGCGATCTGTCCCCTGCAGGGATATGAAGTCCCGACTGACCCATCAGTGTAAGGAGACCGACAGTCTTTAAGGATACCGTCTTTCCTCCGGTATTTGGTCCCGTGACTATTAAAAGGTCAAAATCCTCGCCCAGTCTTATATCGATAGGCACGACCTTTTTAGGATCAAGAAGAGGATGACGTGCTTTTCTTATATTAATGACATGCTCATCATTAAATACGGGTCTTGTCGCATTCATCTCTATCGCAAGACGGCCCTTGGCAAATATGAAATCGAGCTTGGTCATGATCTTCTGATCTTCTATGATATCAGCAGAATAGACTCCCACCTTGGCGCTCAGATCTGCCAAGATCACCTCTATCTCCTTGTTCTCTTCGATCGACAGCTCTCTTATCCTGTTATTGAGATTAACGACTGCTGCCGGCTCGATAAATACAGTTGAGCCTGTCGAAGACTGGTCATGTATCATTCCGGATACCTGACTCTTGTATTCTGCCTTGACGGGAATGCAGTATCTGTTGTCTCTCATGGTTATAACGGCATCCTGGAGATAGCTTCTGTAGGAACCGTTTAGCATGCTTATCAGCTGAGTATGTATCTTATCGTTTGTAGATGATATCTCTCTTCTTATCTTTCT
>CADAPR010000041.1 GCA_902789785.1 uncultured Lachnospiraceae bacterium | reverse complement strand
GCATTTTATCACTGCGATAATCTGAAAAAAGTTGATATTCCTTCAAGTGTAAAGTACATTTCCGGATATGCATTTGACAACACACCGTTTTTATATACGTATGGCATTCAAATGTCGAGTTATCCACAGTATATGATCGTTGGAGACGGTATACTGCTTCAATGTAATTGCAATGACAAAGCTTATATACCTGATGGAGTTAAGATGATAGCATCGGGATGCTTTGCGGGTAATGAGAATCTTGAAAGCGTAGTTATACCGGATTCTTGTACGCTAATTGATTCAGATGCCTTCAGAGGATGCAAGAAGTTACGAAGTGTAACTGGTGCAAGAAATGTAGAAAAGATCGGTGATAGAGCATTTATGAACTGTCCTGTAGATAATTTTGTCCTTCCCAAAAGCCTTAAGAGTATAGGCTTAAGAGCATTTGATTTTACTGATTGCTATAAACCAGATAATACTAAGGTCATCAAGATTGATTGTGATACATTACCTGCTGTAACAGCTGATGAGACCAGTCAGAGGCTTTCAAATGAGGATTACAGAAAAGATGCATTATACAATGTCCTTTTTGCGATAGTTGATGATGATGTGATCAACAGTTCAGTAGAAGGAACAATTCTTGACAATGACAGCCTAGGCTTCTCCGGAATGGCTGTAGCTCTTGAAAAGGATGATAATGGAAATGAAACAGGAAATGCCAGAGTTATCATCAATTATATATATAGCCAGGATGTATTAGACAATATGCCTGCATCATTTGTTTATGAGGGCAGAGAATACAATATTTCTAATCTTGATACGATCAAACTTACAGATAATCCATACAAGAAGGTTGATGCATCAAAAACTGTAAGGACTCTTCATAACGGAAATGAAGAGTCAGCATATAAGGGTCAGATTTCAGAAGATGAAAAGCTTTCGCTTCTTACGATTGATGACAGTACATCGGCAGCTGAAGCGCTTAACAGGGCATATTCGGATTTGTTTGGCACGACAGTAAATATGGATGCGTATGATATACGACTTAAGGATGAGACAGGAAGCGTTGATATCAAGAAGCTTGGTCAGTCATCGCTGTATGTGACTGTTCCTTTAAATGTTAATGGTAATGTATATCATGTGATAACATTAGATGAAGACGGACAGCTTGAAGAACTCAAGGCCGATGTTGATCAGGATAAGAAAGCGATAACATTCGAAACCAAGCACCTTTCGTATTTTGGTGTATATGCAACAGGAGAGGACAATCTTGTCCTTAATGTAAAGGATGGAAAGGTTGTTAAAAACTACAGACTTGATGATTCGCCTGATACAGGTGACAAGTCATTCTCGATATACTATGTGTATGCGATACTTTTGCTATCTTTGGGATTGATCCTGATCTTTGCGAAAAAGAGAGAAGTCAAAGCCTGATTTATACAAAATGTATATCCGAAGGTTCTTTTTAGGAGAATCTTCGGATTTTTTATGCTTTTCTTTACCTTGACACGTTTGGTATAATTGTATACAATCATACAAGAAAACATTTAACATGAATCAATAACCTCAAGGAGAAGTTGTAATGTACGAATTTGAAGGCTTTCATAACAGCCCTGTTCAGATGAATCAGAAAAACAATCTTTTGGAGATCGAGGAGCATATGTATATCCTTGACGACGTTGAGAAACCCAATGTCTTCAGAAATATGTTTCCGTATTCGGAGATCCCCAAAATCCCGTTTAATAACAGAATAGTTCCTTTGAATATGCCTAAGGATATCTGGATTACTGATACGACTTTCAGAGACGGTCAGCAGTCAAGGGCGCCTTACAGTACAGAACAGATAGTTACGATATATGATTATCTGAATAAGCTTGGCGGCCCCAATGGTATGATCAGGGCATCCGAATTCTTTTTATATAGTAAAAAAGACAGAGATGCTGTATACAAATGCATGGAAAGAGGATATAAGTTCCCTGAGGTAACCAGCTGGATCAGAGCAAGCAAGGATGATTTTAAACTTGTAAAAGAGATCGGCATGAAGGAAACAGGTATCTTGGTCAGCTGCTCGGATTATCATATTTTCCTTAAGCTTAAGATGACCAGAAAACAGGCTATGGAGCATTATCTGAGCGTTGTAAGACAGTGCCTGGATGAAGGCATAGCAGTAAGATGCCATCTTGAGGATATTACAAGAGCTGATATTTATGGATTTGTTGTTCCTTTCTGTGTTGAACTTATGAAACTCAAGAATGAATACAATATTCCTGTAAAGATCAGAGCGTGTGACACAATGGGATACGGAGTTAACTTTTCCGGAGCCGTTATTCCCAGAAGTGTACAGGGAATCATCTATGCTCTTCATACAAACGGCGGAGTTCCTCATGAACTTCTTGAGTGGCATGGCCACAATGATTTCTACAAGGCAGTTGTTAATTCTACGACAGCATGGCTATATGGATGCAGCGCCGTTAATACGTCACTGTTTGGTATAGGCGAGAGAACGGGAAATACGCCTCTTGAAGCAATGGTATTTGAATATGCACAGTTAAAAGGTGATCTAAACGGGATGGATACTACCGTTATCACAGAGCTTGCTCAGTACTACGAAAAGGAAATCGGATACAAGATTCCGCCCAGGACTCCTTTTGTAGGCAAGAACTTCAATGTTACCAGAGCAGGAATACATGCTGACGGCCTATTAAAGAATGAAGAGATTTATAACATATTTGATACAGAGAAATTCTTAAACCGTCCGGTACTTTGTGCCGTAAGTTCTACTTCAGGGCTTGCCGGTATAGCACACTGGATCAATACATACTTCAAACTTGCTGATGATAAAAAAGTAGATAAGAACTCGCAACTTGTTCGCGAGATCAAGGAATGGGTAGATGCTGAATATGAATCAGGAAGAGTAACGGTACTTACAGACGAAGAGCTTTTGTCTGTGATCGACAAGTATTGCAAGAAACTCGGCATCGAATTGGTTTAAGTTCTAGTGGAGCTTATAAGATATGGCAAATTATGATGTAAAATCAGAAGTCAATGATAAATTTTCATTGCGTGGAAGGGTCTATCACAAGATCAGAGATAACATCTTAAGCGGCGTTTACAAGGAAAACGAGGAACTTAAAGAGGTTAGCATAGGCGAAGAGCTTGGCGTTTCACGCACCCCTGTACGTGAGGCTTTCAGACAGCTTGAGCTTGAAGGACTGATTCAGATCATTCCAAATAAGGGCGCATATGTCACGGGCATTACGATAAAGGATGTTGAAGACATTTATATGATGAGATCAAAGCTCGAAGGACTGGCTGCCAGATGGGCAACGACCAATATCACAAAGGAGCAGATGGAAGAGATGGAGGAAAATATCTATCTTTCTGAATTCCATGCTTCCAAAGGTCATATGGAACAGATCGCGGTTCTCGATAACAGATTTCACGAGATCATATATGAAGCCTGCAACAGTAAGATGCTCGAGCATCAGTTAAGAGACTTTCATGAATATGTCCTTAGAGTCAGAAAGAGGACACTGTCACAGTTTAAGCGAAGCAGTGAGTCTACAAAGGAACATAGAGAGATCATGGAGGCGATAAAAGCAGGAGACGCAGACAGGGCGGAAGAAGCTGCCAATCGACATATAGTCAATGCATATGATAATATGATAAAGAATGGCTTAAAAGAAATATACGAGAGAGGTTTGGTATAACGATGGATAAAATTAAAATGACTACTCCTATTGTCGAGATGGATGGAGATGAGATGACCAGGATACTCTGGAAGATGATCAAGGATGAGCTTCTGCTTCCTTATATAGATCTTAATACAGAGTATTATGATCTTGGTCTTGAACACAGAAACGAGACCGATGATCAGGTGACGATAGACAGTGCAAATGCCACGAAGAAATACGGAGTGGCGGTTAAATGCGCTACTATTACTCCAAATCAGGCAAGAATGAGTGAATATAACCTTAAGCAGATGTGGAAGAGCCCTAACGGAACTATAAGAGCGATGCTCGACGGTACGGTATTCCGTACTCCTATCATCGTAAAGGGAATAGAACCGTGTGTCAGAAACTGGGAGAAGCCTATAACACTTGCAAGACATGCATATGGTGATGTTTATAAGAATGTTGAGATAATTGTCCCGACAGAAGGAACAGCGAAACTAGTCTTTACAGATAAGAACGGAAATACTACAGAAGAGGTTATTCACGAGTTTAAGGGTCCCGGAGTGATCCAGGGTATGCACAATACCAATAAGTCAATCGAAAGTTTTGCAAGAGCATGCTTTACATATGCTATAGCTTTAAAGCAGGATATCTGGTTTGCGACAAAGGATACCATTTCAAAGAAGTATGATCATACTTTTAAGGATATCTTTAATGAGATATTCGAAAAGGAGTATAAAGAGAAATTTGATGAGCTGGGTATAGAGTATTTCTATACACTTATAGATGATGCCGTTGCACGTGTGATGAAGAGCAAGGGCGGATTTATTTGGGCCTGCAAGAACTATGACGGTGACGTTATGAGTGATATGGTAAGTTCAGCGTTCGGTTCACTTGCAATGATGACTTCAGTTTTAGTATCTCCCGACGGTGTATATGAGTATGAAGCTGCTCACGGAACTGTTCAGAGACATTATTATAAGCACCTTAAAGGGGAAGAGACAAGTACAAACTCTGTTGCTACAATATTTGCATGGACAGGTGCTTTAAGAAAGAGAGGAGAACTTGACGGCAATAATGATCTGATCAGATTTGCTGATGCTCTTGAGAAGGCAACTCTTTCAACAATTGAGTCAGGAAAGATGACCAAGGATCTTGCTCTTATCACAAGCCTTAAGGATGTAACAGTTCTTAACTCTCAGGATTTTATCAAGGCTATAAGAGAAAAACTTGAAGAATTGATATAGAATGAAATTAAAGAAGCGCAGTAATGCGCTTCTTTAGTTTTTGTATTCTTCGAGTTCTTCACTGATCATTTCCCAGTCATCCATGAGAGGAAGGAGTTTTTCATCTACTTCTGACAGCTTAGCTGCAAGCTCATTCAACTTTGCTGAGTTATATGAATTGACCGGATCGGACAATGCAACTTCGAGTTTTTCTTTTTCTGATTCTAGTGTCTCTATCTTTTTTTCGACTTCATTAAGTCTGTTTTGAATCTTTCTTAGACCTGCCTGATATTCCTTTTGGGCTTTCCAGTCAAGTTTGTTCTCGCTTTCTACAATTGTCTGCTGCCTGCTGTTTGAATTAACTGAAGCTGATATCTGATCTTTCTTTTCAAGATAGTAATCATAGTTACCAAGATATTCAGTAAAGCCGTGATTCTTTAACTCAAGTATCCTGTCAGCTGTTCTGTTAATGAAATATCTGTCATGAGATACATAAAGGAGAGTGCCTTCATAATTATTTAGGGCACTTTCGAGTATCTCTTTGGATGTAATATCCAAATGGTTTGTAGGTTCATCGAGTATTAGAAGATTTGACTCGGACAGCATCAGCTTTGCCAAAGAGACACGTCCCTTTTCTCCGCCACTTAAAGAACCTATCTTTTTGAATACATCCTCCCCGGTAAACAGGAAGGCTGCCAGAACATTTCTTATCTCTGTATTGTTTAAACTCGGATAAGCATCGCTTATCTCGTTGAATATGGTGTTATCATCATTAAGTACGTGGTGTTCCTGATCATAATAGCCTACAGTTACTTTAGTACCCAGTTTATATGAGCCGAAGTCAGGGCTTTCAACTCCGTTTATAATCTTTAATAGAGTGGTCTTGCCGGTTCCGTTATCACCTATTATCGCAACATGGTCTCCTCGTTTGAGCTCAAAGGCTAAGTTTTCAAACAGGCTGTTAGATCCGTAAGATTTTGACAGCCCGTTAACCGCTAAAACGTCTTTCCCTGATTCTATGCGTGGTATGAGAGTAAGCTGCATGTCGTCATTTAGTTCGATAGGTTTATCGAGTCTTTCAATCTTTTCAAGAGCTTTTACTCTTGATTCGGCTCTTTTTATTGATTTCTCACGATTAAAGCTTCTTAATTTTTCAATAACGGCTTCCTGATGCTCAATCTGAGCCTGCTGCTTGATATAAGCGTTCATCGCAGCATTTCTTAACATTTCTTTCTTTATTGAATAGGCGGAATAGTTTCCGTCATATGTAGTAGCGTGACCTGCTTCGATCTCGATTACCTTATTTACAATCCTGTCGAGAAAATACCTGTCGTGCGAAACTATGAATACAGATTTCTTGTAATTGAGAAGATAGTTTTCAAGCCATGAGACTGAGCTCATATCAAGATGGTTGGTCGGCTCATCAAGTATTATAAGATCCGGTGAGAACAAAAGAAGCTTGCCAAGTGCAACACGTGTCTTTTGACCGCCGGAAAGAGTATTTACAGACTGGGATAGCTGTTCTTCGTTAAAGCCCAGTCCCAGTAAAACACCTCTTACTTCACTCTTATACACATACCCACCCTTATCTTCAAATGAGGCTAACATGTCAGTATGCTTGGCAATAAGCAAGTCTAGTTCTTTACCTGAAGAGACTTCCATGGCCTTTTGAAGCTTTTCAAGAGAAGCTTCCATTTCGACCATATCCTGTTTTGTAGAGAGAACTTCTTCATAAACAGTCCTGTCCGAATCAAGGACTGCATTCTGGGGAAGATAACCGACACTAAGATCTTTTGACATGGTAACTTCACCATTATCGGCATGTTCAAGCCCCATGATTATCTTTAGCAGGGTAGTCTTTCCGCATCCGTTAACTCCTATGAGAGCGGCTTTGTCATTCTCGTTCAGATGAAAGCTGACACCTTTAAGTATGTGATTGTCTACAAATGTTTTATCAATATTATTGACTGAAAGTATCATAACAAATCGATTATACAGGCAATAGGGAATTTAGGCAAATATGAGCTTTAAACAAATTGACAAGAATTTCACAAGCGGAGTATAATATGATTTATGTAAATTTGTTTTTTTGTGGGGGTATTATGGATGTAAGAAATATCTCTCAGGCCGTTATAACCCGTCTGCCGCGGTATTACAGGTTTTTGGGAGAACTAAAGGACAAAGGGGTTGAAAGGATATCAAGTCAGGAACTGGCTGATATAATGAATGCCACGGCATCTCAGATAAGACAGGATTTCAATAATTTTGGCGGGTTCGGTCAGCAGGGCTATGGGTATAATGTAGAACTCTTATATAAAGAGATAGGCAAGATACTCGGACTTGACAGACAGCATCATATGATACTGATCGGATCAGGCAATCTCGGACACTGCCTGGCAAATTACGTGAATTTTGAAAGAAGAGGCTTCATATTTGACGGCTGTTTTGACAAAGATCCGGAATTGATAGGTAAGACTATAAGAGGCATCGAGATCATGCCGATGGAGATGATGGAAGATTTTGTCAAAGAAAACAATATTGATATGGCTGTCATAACCATACCAAAGAGCGGAGCCGTTGAAGTTGCCGACAGACTTGTTAAATGCGGAATCAAAGCAATATGGAATTTTGCTCACGTGGATCTGGAGGTTCCTGATGATGTTACTGTAGAAAGTGTTCATCTGTCCGAAAGTCTTATGAAATTATCATATAACAGGACACATTCATTGAGGGAATGATATGGCAAAAGATATTGACAAGATGATAAATGCTCTTGCTGCAAAAAAGGTGCCTGTTGCCACTCTTGACAACAAGTGGCACAAGCTATTTTCAAAGGTTGAAAAGACTGATGCCATCAAGGAATATGAGGGTAAACTTAATGAGCTTTTGCGCAAGCAGGGAAGAATAAACAGCGAGATCAAGGAGATCAAACGTGTTAAAAAGGAGCTCATGGATGAGATCGTTACTCTTATGGATGACAATGATGGCTCTGACAAGGTTGAGAAGAATAAAAAACTTATAAATGACTGCAACGAAAAGATCGATTCTTTCAATGATGACCTTATGGAACTTCCAAAAGAGATAGCAGAAGTAAACAAGCAGTTGATGATAAATACAATGGATGCATGCTATGACGAACTAAGAGAGAATGAAAAGGGAATTGAAGAGCTCGGAGCGTGGTTGGCCAAGATAAGAATCGAACTTAAAAAGAATGTTGTTAGAAAGCAGGAATACGAGATCTCCAATCAGGAAATCTATTCCTATATGCATGATATATTCGGAGCCGAGGTAGTGGATCTTTTCGACATGAAATACAATCCTTCGGACAATCCGATAAAGAAAGATAATCAACAGTAAGGAAGTAACGGATAATGCTGGAAAAATACGAAAGAGTGTGTGCGATCATTGATCTTGATAATGTAGAGAACAATATCACTCAGATTGAGAAGGTTATAACTGCTCCCCAGGGGATATATGCGGTAATAAAAGCTGACGGCTACGGACATGGGGCCGTACCGATAGCGACGGTACTTGAAAAACATGATGCCGTAAAAGGATATGCCGTTGCTACAGCAGAAGAAGCCCTTCAGCTACTTGATGCAGGGATTAAGAAGGATATCCTTGTGATTGGATATACATTCCCTTATGCATATGAGGAAATGATAAAGCGTTCAATAAGAATGACTATATTCAGAGAAGATACGCTGAACGAACTGGAGAGAATAAGTAAAAAGATTGGTAAAAAGGCGATAGTTCATATCAAGGTAGATACCGGAATGAGCAGGATAGGCATTTCGCCGTTTGATGAAGGCTTTGAGTTCATTAAGAAGGCTATTGCGTCTGAATATATTGATGTTGAAGGCATATTTACTCATTTTGCAAGAGCCGATGAGACTGACAAGACAAGTGCAAATGAACAGTTTGAACTGTTCAAGAGCTTTGTCGAAGGAGTAGAAGCCGATACCGGATTTACGTTTAAGGTTAAACACTGTTCAAATTCAGCAGCTATCGTAGATATGTCGTATGCTCATATGGATGCGGTAAGGGCAGGAATCATACTGTACGGACTAAGACCTTCGGATGAGGTAGATATTGAACGGATCAATCTAAAGCCTGTCATGAGTCTTGTAAGCCATATAACCTATATCAAGGAAGTCGCCAAGGGAACTCCTGTTAGCTACGGCGGAACATTTGTTACTCAAAGACCTACAAAGATAGCTACTGTTCCCGTAGGGTATGCCGATGGTTATCCGAGAGCACTTTCAAATAAGAGTTCTGTGATAATTCACGGAAAGAAGGCTCCGGTTCTTGGAAGAGTATGCATGGATCAGATGATGGTAGATGTTACATTTATTCCGGAAGCGCAAGAAGGAGATACCGTAACGCTCGTCGGCAAGGATGGGGATGCTGTAATAACAATGGATGATCTCAGCAAGCTTTCGGATCATCTCAATTACGAGTTTGTGTGCGACATAGGAAAGCGTGTTCCAAGATTATTTGTAAAGGATGGAGAATACGTGTATCAGAAGGACTATTTCAAGGATGTTCCGGTCGTTGAACTGACCTAAGTATAATTGACTAGGACTTGATAAGATGTTATATTAATATGTCGGTATATTATATGTTTTAAGGAGTTAAATGGGTACGGCAGGTACAGTAATTCTTTCTATCATCCTGTTTTTGATAGGCTTTGTGGCAGGGTTTGTAGCTAAGAATTTTAAAAGCATATTTAAAGGCAAGGCGGCTGAGGAAGAGATCATCTCCATCGTCAACGAAGGTACTGAAAAAGGTATGATCGAAGAGTCTGAAGCGGCCATGATCAATAACATATTTGAGTTTGGCGATAAGGCAGCCAAGGATATCATGACTGACAGGAGCAACATTGTCGCAGTTGATGTAACTCAGAAGCTTGAGGATGCGATCGAGGTAATGCTAGATAGCAGTAATTCAAGGTTTCCTGTTTACAGCGAGAGTATCGATCACATTGTCGGAATAGTACATATCAAGGATGCGATCAGCGCAAACAGAGATAAGAATAACAGAAAGAAAACGCTTGATAAGATAGATGGTCTTATAAGAGAGGCAAAGTTTATTCCCGAGACGCGCAAGGTTGATTCATTGTTTTCAACTATGCGTGCTGCAAGACTACAGATGGTGATCGTAATCGATGAATACGGTCAGACTACCGGAATAGTTGCCATGAGAGATATACTCGAGGAGATCGTCGGAGATATCGATGACGAATATGATGATGATTCGGATGTCATCATTGCTAGGGAAGACAATAAATATATCATAGACGGACTTACCAAGCTTGAGGACCTTGAAAAATATCTGGATATCACTTTTGATGATGATAACTTTGAGACTATAAACGGATATCTCATCTCAAAACTTGAACATATCCCTGATAAGAAGGAAAAATTCGAGTATAACTACAAGGGATATGATTTTAAGGTTTTATCTGTTGAGAATAACATCATAAAACAGATACTAATAACAAAGACAAAAGAAGTAAGCAAACAGCTCGAGCCGATCAAGGCAGAGGCTGAAGAATAATACAAGTACAGGAAAGAGGTTTTTATGTCAGGACATTCAAAATTTGCCAACATCAAACATAAGAAAGAGAAGAATGATGCCGCAAAGGGTAAGATATTTACCATTATCGGCAGAGAGATAGCGGTCGCTGTCAAGGAGGGCGGACCGGATCCTTCAAACAACTTTAAGCTTGCGCAGGTTATCGCAAAGGCAAAGTCTAACAATATGCCCAACGATACTATCGAGAGAGGTATCAAAAAGGCTAGCGGCGACATGGGAAATGTAAACTATGAGTATATTACTTATGAAGGTTACGGTCCTAGCGGTATAGCTATCATAGTTAAGACTCTTACCGATAACAAGAACAGAACTGCAGCAAACGTAAGAAGCGCATTTACTAAGGGAAGCGGAAGCATAGGAACCCCCGGATGTGTATCGTTCATGTTTGATGAAAAAGGTCAGATAATTATCGATAAGGAAGAATGTGAAGCTGAAGCGGATGATGTCATGATGATAGCGCTTGATGCTGGAGCTGAGGATTTTGCCGATGAAGAAGATGCATATGAGATCATAACAGCTCCTGACGATCTGGTAGCTGTTCAGAATGCGCTGGATGAGAACAAGATAGAATATGTATCAAGTGAAGTCACAATGATCCCGCAGAACTATGTTTCTGTAACGGATCCTGATACAGTGAAGCTCATCAACAGGATAATAGATCTTCTTGATGAGGATGATGACGTTCAGTCAGTATATACCAACTGGGAAGAACAGGAATAGAGGTAAAGGAAATGGGAGAATTCAAATCAAAAGAGACAATATGTATTCAGAGCGGTTATACGCCTAAAAACGGTGAACCCAGAAATATGCCTATAGTTCAGAGCACTACCTTCAAATATGAAGATTCTGATGCGATGGGCAGACTGTTCGATCTTGAGGAAAGCGGATATTTCTATACAAGGCTTGCCAATCCTACAAATGATAACGTTGCAAACAAGATATGCGCTCTTGAAGGCGGCTATGCTGCTATGCTGACAAGCTCAGGTCAGGCTGCAAATTTCTATGCAATCTTTAATATCTGCGAGAACGGCGGGCATGTAGTTATGTCATCGCCTATCTATGGAGGAACATTCAACCTTGTTCTTACAACTATGAAGAAGATGGGAATAGATTGTACGATCGTTCATCCAGATGATGATGAAGAAACGCTCAATGCAGCATTTAAGGAAAATACAAAATGTGTTATTGCCGAGACGATCGCAAATCCGTCGTGCATAGTTCTTGATATAGAAAAATTTGCACGTGTTGCACATGCACACGGAGTTCCACTTATTGTGGACAATACTTTTCCTACACCGATAAATTGCAACCCGATCAAATGGGGTGCTGATATCGTAACTCATTCGACAACAAAATATATGGACGGACATGGACTGGGTGTCGGCGGATGCATAGTTGACAGCGGAAACTTTGACTGGGATAAATATGCAAAGAAGTATCC
>CADAPR010000040.1 GCA_902789785.1 uncultured Lachnospiraceae bacterium | reverse complement strand
TTAGAAAGAAAAGAAATAATACAGAAATCTCTTGATAACTACGGATATATACTTGTCGCAAATAATATCGACGATGCTATAGAAGCGGCGAATGAAATCGCAAGCGAACATGTTGAGATCATGACTGCTGATTCTGCAAGAGTAATGACCAAAATCAGAAATGCAGGTGCTATCTTTATCGGTCAATACTCATCAGAACCTCTCGGAGATTATTTTGCAGGTCCTAATCACATTTTACCGACTAATGGAACAGCTAAGTTCTTTTCACCTTTAAATGTTGATGACTTTACCAAAAAGACAATATTATCAGTTATTCAGAAGAAGGATTGAAGGCTGTACATGATAAAATAGAGTATTTTGCAAAAAAGGAATGTCTGACGGCTCATGCAAATTCCATAGCTGTAAGATTCGAAAACAAATAGTCACCTAAAGGAAGGTAAACCACATGAGAAAAGCTTCAGTTGAAAGAAACACCAATGAAACCAAGATAAAAATCGATCTTGATATCGATGGAATGGGAAAAGCAGATATCAATACTGGTATAGGCTTCTTTGATCAATGCTTGAGGGCTTCACAAAACACGGTCTTTTTGATATGAATGTAAAGATCGACGGTGATCTGAATGTGGACTGCCACCACAGTATAGAAGACTGCGGAATAGTGCTAGGTCAGGCTATAAAGGAAGCTATAGGAGATAAAAAATCTATTAAAAGATTTGGCTATTTTATTCTTCCCATGGACGATGCTCTCGCTCTTGTTTCAATAGACCTTGGCGGAAGACCATATCTAGATTTTCAATGTGATTTTACTGTAGAAAAATGCGGTGAGATGGAAACTGCTATGGTAAGAGAATTCTTCTATGCTGTAAGCTATAGCGCTATGATGAATATTCATGTTAGAATGTTAAGTGGTGTTAACGCTCATCACATGATAGAAGCAATATTCAAGGCATTTGCGAAAGCACTCGATCAGGCTACCCAGACTGATGACAGAATAGAAGGTGTTGCCAGCACAAAAGGAGTAATATAAAAAATGATAGTCAAAAAGATGATTCCCTGCATATACCTGCGTGATCTTAAAGCAGTCAAGGGTTTTGAAGATGATACTGTAATAGATGATGATCCAGTAAAACTTGCCAGATTCTATGCTGCAAATGATTCAGATGCGATCATACTATTCGATCTATCCCCTGATGATGACAAGCTTCATGAACAGGCTCTGGATTGCATTAAAGAGATATGCGAAGGAATCAATATCCCTGTGTACGGAGCTGGAAATGTAAAGCGCATGGAGGATATCAAGAAACTTCTATATGCCGGCTGTGATAAAGCAACTCTTAACTTCTCAAAAGAAGGAAACGTTGAGATCATTGAAGAAGTCTCAAACAAATTCGGTAAGGAAAAGATAATAGTAGCTGTAAAAGATTCGAGTGAGCTTGCAGACCATCTTGAACTTATCGATAAATATGCGCACTCTATTCTTTTCCTTTATCACAAAGAGATCATAGATGCCGCAGAACTTACCATGCTGCCATATATAGCAATGCTTCCGGAAACAGGTCTTGATAAGCTTTTAGAGATGTTCTCGCATGAGAATATCGTTGGAATCAGCGGTGATGTTATAAGTGATAATGTAGAGAATATAAAAAGCCTTAAAGATATACTTGAAGAAAACGGAATAAAGACCACGAGAAAGGTGATCAGTGTTCCATGGAGCGATCTTAAAAAGAACAGTGACGGACATGTCCCGGTAGTGGTTCAGGACGTGAAGACAGATGAAGTCTTGATGGTCGCATATATGAATGAAGAAGCATATATAAAAACGCTAGAAACCGGTACCATGACATATTTCTCACGTTCTAGAAATGAACTATGGATAAAAGGTGCTACTTCAGGCCATTATCAATACCTGCAGTCAATGTACCTTGACTGTGACAGCGATACCTTACTATGCAAGGTCATCCAGATAGGAGCAGCATGTCATACGGGTAATAAATCATGTTTCTTTAATGAACTCTATTCAAAGGATGTTCGAAACGAACATAATCCAATAAAAGTTTTTGAAGAAGTATTTGATGTTATCAAAGACCGGAAGGTAAATCCCAAGGAAGGAAGTTATACCAATTATCTGTTTGATAAAGGAATAGATAAGATATTAAAGAAACTGGGAGAGGAAGCTACTGAAATTGTCATAGCAGCCAAAAACCCCAATCCAAATGAGATAAAGTATGAGATAAGCGATTTTCTCTATCATTGCATGGTACTGATGGCTGAAAAAAATGTCACTTGGGAAGAGATCTGTGAAGAGCTCGCTAAAAGATGATCATTCCTGCTCAAACTGATCTATTATACTGTTGATCGTTTTATACAGATATGGTTTCAGATCATCAATCTTAACAGGCTGTTCATAGAGAATAGAAGAGTATATGCTCGATCCTGTCAATTCTATAATCATATACATCATCAATCTTGGATTCTTGATGTTTTCACCAATATCACGCAAGAGACTTTCAGAGGCTTCCTTAACCGGGGCCTCTTTTGTTACATTGTCACTTTCCATTGCATATCTTGAAAAACCAAGTCCGAGATTCTTTGATATAAACATAAGAAGTGTTTTATCCTTGGCAAGTGAATCTATAATATCATCGATGACAAAAATTATCTTTTCTCTATATCCTTCAAGTTCTTCTTTTCTCATACGTGACAAAGAATCATCAAACAGTTTTGTAGCTCTGTGCGCTACAAGCTTGTTGTTTATATCATATTTGTCTTTGAAATACAGATAGAACGTTCCTTTTGCTACACCTGCTTTTTCGACTATATCTGAAATAGAAGTGTCGTGAATACCCTTAGTAGTGAATAGTTCAAATGCCGTATTTAGAAGAGACTCTCTCTTTTTTAACTTGTTTTCTTCGGCTTTACCCATATCAAAAACGCCTTTCAAAATATACTCTTTAAAGTATTAAAACATTTAAATTATAAAAAATCAATAAACTTAGTCGATTTTATTGACCATTGGTCACTTTTTTGTTATAACGATAATGTCAAATAATGAGAAAGGATATAGATTATCATGAATGATGAACCTAATCACAGCTCCGGATCATCTCTTATGTTAAAGATCTGCAGCTTTATCGTAGATAAAAGAAATCTCTTTTTCCTGATCTATACACTGTTAGCAGTTTTCTCGCTGTTTTCCCGCAACTGGGTAAAGGTAGAGAATGAAATGTCATATTATCTTCCTGCAGAGTCTGAAACTAAAAAAGGACTTGATCTAATGCAGGAGCAATTTAAAACTTACGGTTCCTGTAATGTCATGATCGCCAACGTATCACCTGAGCAGGCATTGAGCATACAACGTAAACTCGAAGATATTGACGGTGTATTCAGTGTAGATTATGACAACTCTGAATCCCACTATGTAAATGGAAGCGCATATTATAATATAACTTTTGATTATGACGAGGATGAGGATGAATGTCTCACCTCGCTTTCTTATGTTGAAGATTTCCTAAGCGGATATGATTATTATCTGACAACGACGCTTGGAGATATCCAATCTGAACTTATCAACGAAGAGATGAATGTTATCTCTGTAATAGTTGTCATAGTTGTTGTTTCAGTATTGCTGTTAACTTCCCAGGCATATGCTGAAGTACCAGTTCTTCTTATTACATTCGGATCGGCTGCAATAGTCCAGATGGGCACTAACTTCTTGTTTGGAACTATATCATTCGTCTCAGATTCGGTTACTATCGTTTTACAGCTAGCTCTTTCGGTTGATTACGCCGTAATATTCCTGAACAGATACAAGGAAGAGCATAAGAGTCTTCCTCCGCGAGAGGCTACCATCGAAGCCCTTACAAAAGCAATACCAGAGATCTCAGGCAGTTCTTTGACAACTATCGGCGGTCTTATCGCTATGATGTTCATGCAATACAAAATGGGGGCGGATATGGGTATCGTGCTTATCAAATCTATACTTCTAAGCCTTATTTCCGTATTCCTTTTGATGCCTGGAATTATCATGCTGTTTTCCGGACTGATGGACAAGACAAAACATAAGAATTTCATACCTGAAATTCCATTTGTTGGTAAATATGCTTATAAAACACGTTTTATTGTTGCACCTGCGTTCGTTATCGTAATAATCGCCGCATCGATCATCTCTAACAAATGTCCTTACGTTTACGGGTACAGCAAGATCACACCTCCAATAATCAACAGAGTTCAAAAAGCACAACAGATCCAGGAAGACAACTTCGGATATTCCAATATGGTTGCGCTCGTAATTCCTTCTAAAGATTATGACAGCGAAGCAAAACTGATCAGGGATCTGGAAGCATGTCCTGAGGTTGATCACGTACAAGGCTTGTCAAACATAGAAGCACTTGGTGGATATACACTAACAGACAAACTTACACCCAGACAGTTTTCTGAACTAATAAATCTCGATTACGAGGTTGCAGAACTCATATATACTGCATACGCAATAAACGATAAAGACTATGCCAAAGCAGTTAACGGTCTCTCTTCATACAAAGTTCCTTTAATTGATATGTTTTCGTTCGTATATCAGGAAGTGAACGAAGGCTATGTTACTCTTGACGACGACTTGATGCTAAAACTAACTGATGCAGATCGTATGATGACTTTCGCCAGAAATCAATTGGAAGGAGAAGAGTATGCGAGGATGCTCGTATATCTTAATCTTGATCAGGAATCAGATGAGACATTTGCTTTCATAGATAATATGCATACAATTGCAGAAAAATACTATGATGCAGATAAGATATATGTTGTCGGAGAATCCGTCAGTCAGTATGACCTGAAAAAATGCTTCGGAAGAGACAATATGGTCGTAAGCATTGTCTCTATTCTCGCAGTTCTGATAGTTCTTCTGTTTACATTTAAATCAGCCGGCATGCCCGTACTGCTCATAGCTGTTATCGAGGGTTGCATTTGGATAAACTTCTCATTTCCAACATTGACGCATGATCCGCTTTTCTTCCTCGGTTATCTGATCGTAAGCTCTATCCAAATGGGAGCAAATATCGATTATGCAATAGTCATAGCAAGCAGATACACAGAACTCAGAGAGAGTATGCTCAGAAAAGATGCGATAATAAAGACAATGAACCTTTCATTCCCGACAATAATAACCAGCGGTACTATGCTGGCTGTAGCTGGTACAGTCATAGGTAAGCTAACTAGTGACTGTGCAATATATGGCATAGGTAGATGTCTGGGACGTGGAACTATCATTTCAATTTTTGTTACCATGTTTGTTCTTCCTCAAGTCTTACTTGTGGGTGACAAGATAATAGAAAAGACAGCATTTGTTATGAATATGCCTGTAAGGAACAAACAACTGACTGGAACTATGCGTATTGACGGTATGGTAAGGGGTAAGATAGACGGAACGGTTATAGGTACTATGCACGCAGTTGTTAAGGGCAATATAAATGCATTTGTTGAATCCGGAGAATTGACAGAAGATGCATCAGACAACATCGATAAAGAGGTAGATGACAATGAAAAATAGGATCAAAGCTTTTGTTTTATGTATCATCCTAATATTTAATTTCCCTATCGTATCCTATGCCGATGAGTTACAAGAAGCATCAGCAACCGATTGGGAGACTATCAGGATAAACACCTGTGAGGATTTGATAGAACTAGCAGATAATTGCAGGCTTGATACATGGTCTAGCAACAAGCAGGTTGAACTTGAATCAGATATTATCATAGATGATGAATCTTTTACCTGCATTCCCTGTTTTAACGGTATTTTCGATGGAAATGGACACAGCATTACAAATCTGTATTACAAAGGTAATGAATCATATATAGGTTTTTTCGCTGTTGTCGGTGAGACTGGTATTGTTAAAAATCTAAAGATTGCCGGCAAGGTTGAACCATCCGGCAAACAGGTTGCCATTGGAGGTATTGTAGGTGAAAACAACGGTATAATATCTAACTGCAACTTTACCGGTCTTGTTTGTGGCAAGGATTATGTTGGTGGCATAGCAGGAATCAATAAGATAAGCGGTCATATAAGTGACTGCAGTTTTGAAGGAAGAATAACCGGTGTGCACTTCAGCGGCGGTATTGCCGGTTATAACATAGGCAGCATCATCAGATGTACAAATAACGGAAAGGTAAACACTGCTCAGACCGACAGTCGAATGTCCTTGGAGGATATAAATATCGATGATTATATATCCGTTATAAGTCCCGATAATAACAAAGAAAATCCTGATAAAGCAGCATCTAATAACGGAGTAGTTGATTGCGGCGGGATAGTCGGGCTTTCAACAGGTAATATCCAAGCATGCGAAAACAAAGGAGAAGTAGGATATGAGCATGTGGGCTATAATATCGGAGGCATCGCCGGACGTCAATCCGGTTATATCAGCGGTTGCAAAAACTTTGGTGTAGTTTGTGGCAGAAAGGATGTCGGCGGGATAGTTGGCCAGGCAGAGCCGTATATATCCGTTGATCTAAGCAAGGATATTGCATATCAGCTTTCAGTTAACATAGAAGAACTACAGTCTGCACTAAATCGTACAATACGTGATGCAGGTAACAGTTCTGATGTAATAAGTGACCGGCTATCAGTGATTCAACAGTTTACCGCCTCTGCCCTTGAAGACAGCCGATACATCGCTGACAGTTCTATCAGTTATGCAAATGATCTTTCAAATGCTGCATCTGACATATTCTCAAGAGCCGATTATATAATGGATGAATCTACAAAAAAAGACGGTTTATTCGATAACGTTTCATACTCCGCAGACAATACTAAAGAAGCCGCATATAAGCTCAAGGACACCGTTAATGATCTTGACCTTGAAAGGTATCTTACAGACAGCGAGAAGCAGGAATATGATGACAGTAAACAGCTAATAGAAGATAGCAGTAAAGAATATAACGATTATATTGATAAAGCAAAAAAGCCCTACTATAACTACTATATATTCACACATGAAAATACTACTTATAGTTCGCAAGATCTTGCCTTTATTGCTGATTCAGATGATAAATATATATACAACAGTACAGCTATAAATGCCCCTGGCAATGGAATGAATAGCTCTTCAAACTATACCCCAAGTTCGACTCTCGGAACAAATGATATGCCAAATGATGATACTATGTTCTTTGATGAATTCGGTAAAAGCGGAACATGGTATCATCACGATGACATTAATGGCAAAGACAATCCTTTTCCTGATACTTCGTCAGAAACCCAAGCACAAAACGATAATAATCTTATCGCAGAAGCGACCTCTTATTCAGCACATAAATCAGATGAATATGCCTCAAACAAATATCAGTCTGTACATGGCAAATCATATACTGTTGATATGGAAGATGCTGCCAAAAGCATTGCCAAACTGACAGAAGCACATCTTCCCGAAATGAGCGATGAAGCCAGAAGTGATGCTCAAGCTTCAATGGATAAGCTAGGTACTGCATCAGATGACCTTAAAAGGGCTGGGGATCAGGCAAATGATATCTTCTCCAATCTATCAAACAGAGAGGATATTTCAATACCAAGATTCTCCGATGACTATCGTTCACATGCTTCATCTTTATCTGCAAATCTTCAGGGAATGAATGATAATTTCGGATATCTCAATGCTCAGATGCATGATTCTAATGATGTTCTGCTTGATGACCTTACAGATGTATCAGACAGATTTGCAAATATCATGATGCTATATACAGATGCAATTGACGGCGTTCTGGATAAGGATTACACAAGTAATATTCAGGATTCATCACTTGAAGTCGCTGAAAGCTGCACTGACGCGACCATTGACAGTTGCACAAATGTAGGAGAAATTTACGGAGATTTAAACACCTCAGGCATAGCCGGCACAATGGCAATAGAATATGACTTTGACCTTGAGAGTGATGTCTCAGGTATTAAGGATTCAAAGCTTAATACAACTTATCTTACCAAGTGTGTTCTTCGTTCTGATATAAATCGTGGAATTGTAACAGCAGAAAAAAGCTATGCTGGGGGTATATGTGGCTTACAGGAGATGGGAACGATCATAGGTTGCGCAAACTACGAAGAAGTAAAGTCAAATTCTGGCGATTACGTAGGTGGGATAGCCGGTTCTTCATTGTCTAATATACTCAGATGCAACAGCAAGTGCATCCTTTCCGGTCAGGGTTATGTAGGAGGTATAGCAGGGGATGGAACAGATATATACGACTGTCTTTCTCTAGTAAATATTTCAGATTCACAAAACTGGTACGGAGCCATAGCCGGACATGTTAGCGATGACGCTGATATAAAAGACAATTTCTTTGTATCTGACAAGCTGGGAGGAATTGATAGGATAAGCTATTCCGGTAAAGCTGTTCCAGTATCATATGATGAATTGTTCAGCATTTTCGCTTCTAGGAATGATAATCAATCTCTTCCCAATGATTTTGATACAATGCGTATAATATATGTTTTGGATGATCCTGATTCTGAAGATGATGGTAAGATACTAGGTGAGAGCAGTGTCGGATATGGGGATACGCCAGATAATATTTTGCCACAAACTGACATACAAAAAGACGGATTCTATCCAGATTTTGAAGACACACCTGAAGAGCGAGTATATCATGATGAAAAGATTAAGGTAAGTTTTGTCAGATATAAAACAACATTAGCTGGACCGATTTCCGAGAATAAATTGCAATCGTCTCTACTTGTTGATGGCCATTTTAAGGAAAATGATGTCCTTGACGCAGTAAAAGATGCCGATATCAACGAGAAAGCAGAAAAAGACGGTATAATAGAAACATGGCATATATCGATACCAGATGACGGGAGTGATATACATACAATCCGTTACCTTCCAGACAAAGACAGTGATCTTGAAAAGCTCGAAAAGATCGGTCTGTACGTATATGAAGATAACGGATGGAAAGAAATTGAATCAACAGGATCAATGGGAAGATACAAAACTTATCAGGTTAAAGGAAAAGATCTTACATTACAAGCTAGGATCAAAAATATATCAAGGATTAATCGAGCAGTTATTGCGGCTGTTATAATATGTATATGTACGGTAATCCTGATCCTTTACCTAATAAGCAAGTTCTTCTACATAAAGAGAAAGAAGATTGCTAAAACAGCGCAGAAAATAGGAGAAGCAGCCAAAGAAGCAGCCCAAAACATAGGTAACAAAAATCAGATATTCTATCACGGCGAAAGTGTTGATGAGGAAAATACTAAAACCGAAACAGACGATGACATTAGTGAACATAGTAATGATGAAATCGAAAAATAAATAATAGTCATTTCCAATAAACTGATATATCATTAATATATCCCAAAATGCGAGGAATTGCTTATGAAGGTATTGATCATTAACTGCAGTCCTGTAAAAACTGGAGCAACAGCTGAGATAGTGAGAATTATCGATCATGAAATCTCTTCTAGATTTGAAACAAAATGCATTTGCATTAATGATTATAGTTTTGAGTTTTGTAAAGGCTGTCGTAGCTGTCATAAAACAGCCAAATGTATAATGCATGACGATGTGATAAATATCCTCAATGAATTTAATGCGGCTGATATAATCATTTGTGTATCTCCATCTTATTGGGCTGACATTCCCGGACAATTTAAAGCCTTCATTGACAGATGCACTCCGTGGTGTGATACTCACGAACCGCACGCAACCATAAAAGAAGGTAAAAAAGGATATACTGTTGCATTAAGAACTGGTCCCGGGTTGCATGAATGTGAAAGAATTATTCAGTCTATCGAACACTTTTATGGTCATCTTCATATAGTCCCATCCGGGAATCTTTGTCTCACTTCAATCGAATACAAAGAAGACTTAAAGAACAGAGAACAGGAAATAATCGATTTATGCAAGGTGATATAATATGCAACATAAAGGTACAGTTAAACTTGAAACAGAAAGATTGATTCTAAGAAAACATGTGCTAAACGATGCACCCGCTATGTACAAGAATTGGGCAAGTGAAAAAGAAGTAACAGAATTCTTGAGCTGGGAACCTTATCATAGTATCGAAGATGTACAAAAGATTCTATCAGAATGGATATCGCAATATGCTAATAATGATTTCTATTTTTGGACTATTGAGCTAAAAGATAGTGGTGAGCTTGTTGGGGATATATCCGTTATAACAATCGATCCAGACACCTTTAGCGTTGAGTTAGGATATGGTATCGGCTCAAGATGGTGGGGTAAAGGAATCGTGGCGGAATCAGGAAAAGCATTGATAAGATTTTTCTTTGAAGAAGTAGGCGTAAATCGCGTATATGCCAAACACGCCACGGGTAATCCAAATTCTGGCAAAGCAATGCAAAAAATGGGTATGAAATATGAGGGAATAATCAGACAATCCGGCAGATGTAATCAGGGTATAGTTGATGAAGTCTATTATTCTATTCTTAAGAATGAATACTTTGATTCAAAAAGGGGAAAATAATGATCAATGAAAGAGTAAAAGAATGGCTTTGCCAAAGAGGCTTCGGCGATAGACTGACCGTACATAGCGAGACTATTGATACCGTTGAACATGCTGCTGCACAACTTGGATGCTCTGAAGCTGAAATAGCCAAAACATTGTCTTTTATTGTTGATGATAAACCAGTGATAATAGTAATGTCAGGTGACGGACGTGTAAATAGTTCTAAATTCAAATCGCAGTTCCACACCAAACCCAGTATGATTCCAAGAGATAAAGTAAAAGAACTAACCGGTTTTGAACCTGGTGGTGTTTGTCCTTTTGGTATTGAATCAAATATCCCTGTATGGCTAGATGTTTCTATGAAACGTTTTGAATATGTTCATCCTGCCGGGGGAAATGAGTTTGTTTCAGTTAAACTCACACCTGTCGAACTTGAAAAAGCTACAGATTCCGTTGGATGGTGTGATGTATGCAAAGGCTGGGAAGAATCCTAATCCTCTCTAAGTTTAACTGCTTTGGCTGCTTTTCGCTTATGCTCGTCCTTCATAGCAGCATAATGCTTTCTTGTTGTATTGACATCCTTGTGGCCAAGTACATCTGCAACCAGATAGATATCACCAGTTTCCTGATAAAGATTAGTACCAAAAGTGCTCCTCAGTTTATGAGGAGTTATTTTTTTTACATTTGTTACAAGTGAAGAGTATTTTTTTACAAGTTTTTCGACAGCTCTGACGCTGATACGCTTATTCTGCAATGACAAGAAAAACGCATCCTCACTTCCACTGAATGCGATTATATGCTTGCGTTCTTCATAATACTCGATTAAAGCCTTTAGTACCTCGTCGCCAAAATAAACAACATCTTCATAGCCACCTTTTCTTCGTACTTTTACACGAGTATTTTCAAAATCAACATCATTTATATCTATACCCACGCATTCACTAACACGTATACCTGTGCCTAGCAGGAGAGTAAGTATTGCCATATCACGTACAACAGTCTTGCTGTGATAACTCAATTGCTTTTTTGTAAGGTTCGTACCTGCTTCAACCTGATCGAGCAATGTTGCAACCTCATCTGGTTCAAGTCTAATGATCTCTTTCTCATGCAATTTAGGCATCGGAACAAGAGCCGGCGGATTAGTCTCGATTAGTTCATTTTTAAAATAGTAATTATAGAATGATCTAAGTGATGCAAGTTTTCGGCTCTTGCCTCTTTCATCATTCAGCACATCATCTTCATTATCATTTTTATAAAGCGAAAGATACTCCATATATTCCTCAACATCCTCTCGACTGACTCGGTCAAGAATGGTTATAGGTATATCTTTCATTTCATATTTGCTCACTTCAGAATTATTTTTATGGAGAAATTCAAAGAATACTCTTAGATCATAAGCATATGCGATCTTGGTTCTGGAACTTATCGTATCATTCATACCTCTGAAATACATCTTGCAGAAAGCTGGAAGAGTATCCAGAAGTTCTCTCAGCTTTGTAATGTTTTTCTTATTCAGTTCATCATGATAATTTGTCTTATTCTTATCCATCAGTACCTTGCATCCTTTTTAGTAGACCATCCAGGTAGCTCAGAATCTGTGATTGCAGTAAACATACGATTTCGAACACTTGGAATATCCTTGTTAAGGTCCTTAACCAGCTGATGTACATACTCTCGTTTTGTCTTCTTGTCAACAGGGCAAGGACTTTTAACGACCAGAATGTTATATCTTCTTATAAAGCCGACAACATCTGCCTCATTCATATATATTAGCGGCCTGATGACTATGACCTCTGATCTGTCCAGATATGTTACTGGACTGAAGCAATGAAAACGTCCTTCATAAAAAAGTGAAAGCAACATTGTTTCTACTACATCATCTTTACTTTGCGCAAAGAGAGCACGGGCTGTTTTCTTTTCTTTCATCAAATACTATTTGAGCTATGTCTGTTTTCTCAATATGATATTCGACATCAAGTTCCTTACACATGGCAGTAATATCGTCCAGATTCATATTGTTGAATCCTAGGTCTATAGTTATAGCCTTTAATGTGAATTTTTTCGGATAAAAACGTCTTAGGGCGGCAAGAGCCTGCAGAAGAGTAAGGCTGTCTTTTCCTCCAGATATGCCTACTGCAATGCAATCGCCTTCCTCTATCATACTGTAGTCATCAACAGCTTTTCTTACGCGGCTTAATACTTGTTGTAATTTCATTTTTATAGTGCTTTCTAATATATTTAACGAATAGTTGATTCGCTATAGAAATTTTATAGTGCTTTCTAATATATTTAACGAATAGTTGATTCGCTATAGAAATTATGACATAAACAGCAAAATTGTCAATATTATGATATAATCGAAATAGATTGAATTAGGGTGGTAGTTCTTATGGGTAAAAACGAAAAACAGGAAAAGCATCCTGTAATGAAATCCAAATACTTCAAATGGGGCCTTACGGCATTTCTTGTCATAATGGCGTCAGTTTTGTCTATATATCTGATCCTTAATATGTCTGCCATGTCAAAATCCATAGGCAACTTGCTTCATATGATAATGCCTATCGTTGATGGCTTCATTGTTGCTTATCTTTTAAGTCCACTTATCGATATAATTGAAGATAAAGTATTAAAACCGATAGCTAAAAAACAGAACATTGAAATAGACGAGAAAAAAGAACGTTTAATGCGGACTATTTCTATATTTTTTTCATTATTGTTTGTATTTGTTCTGATATATCTATTTATAAGGACCGTTGTTCCTCAGTTGATCGAAAGTATACAAAATATCATTAACCAGATGCCTGTATACCTTGATTCATTAATAAATATCGCAAATACGATAATAGAGAAACTTGGATTGTTCCCTGAGCAAGATATTGTTGCAATAATAGAAAAATATTATGAAGATATCATGAATTTTCTATATGAAAATATCGTTCCAAGCATAAACGGATGGGTAAAGAGTCTTTCTAGCAGCCTTTTTGGATTCCTGGGTGCTTTATGGGATCTTGTAATCGGATTCTTTATTGCAGTATATCTTTTATCAGGTAAAGAACGTTTCAGAGCCCAGATAAAGAAAGTTGTCTATGTAATATTCAAGCGTGACAGAGCTAATCAGGTCATAGAAGACATAAGATATGTTGATAAGACTTTCCTTTCATTCTTTGTCGGCAAGATTATCGATTCGATCATCATAGGAATGATTTGTTTCATAATACTTACATTATTCAACATGCCTTATACGCTGCTAATTTCTGTAATTATTGGTGTTACTAACGTAATCCCGTTTTTTGGTCCATTTATCGGGGCTATACCGAGTGCATTCCTTATTTTGTTGATCGATCCAATTAAAGCTCTGTATTTTGTCGTAATTGTCGTAATTTTGCAACAATTTGATGGAAACGTGCTTGGACCGATAATATTAGGCAATTCAACAGGTTTGTCAGGATTTTGGGTCATTTTTTCAATCATGTTATTTGGCGGCATCTGGGGAATCCCAGGGGTATTTCTCGGAGTTCCGACATTTGCATGTATATATGCATGGTTCAGACGATTTATGCGTGGTTCATTAACAGACAAGCAATTATCGACTGATACAGACGATTACATAAACCTTGATTACATCGACAGCAATAATGTGATCCATATAAAAACTGTGAATGAAAAGATTTCATTTAATAATGAAAAAAGATACACACAGATTGCTCTTAACGATAATCCAAAAGATCAGACTGATGAGAATGACAATTCATCAGTTAAAGATACAATAAGCGGAATATTCAACAAAGTAAAAACATACAACGAAAAGATCTTATCAAGAGATAAATCTGATGAGCAGGAAGATGAAATCGTAATTCCTCTGGATACCTCAGGCATTGATGAAACTAAACCAAATGAAGAAAACAACGATATTTAGGCATTTTCAATGTATAACTATTCGTTAAACTGTTCTTTTGCGAATAGTTAAATCTATCCTAATCTTCATATAAATAACAATAAAACTAAAGGATGACCATTATGAAAACACAGGCTACTACTTCTAACGCGACTAAAAAAGATGCTAAATATATTGAAGCAGGTAAGCATAAATTTGCAAAACAAAGAAAATCACTTATCATACCTAATGCAGTATGTTTTATTGTAGAGGCGATAATGTTTTTAGTTTTAGTTATTTTAGACACGCCTCAGGTAGTATTCGATGAGAGTTCCAGATTGTTTGCTATATTACTACTGATAAATACATTAATTCCTTTAATATCACTTTTAGTCGTATTTTTTGCAAAGACAACTCTTCATCTTTTAATAACTATATCAATGCATCAGGCATGTATAATAACTCTCATCATAGGATGGCTTGTTAAATATGAAGAAATGAAAAACTGTAGCTCATATCATATGTTGATCTTCTACTTTTTATATGTTATATCATGGCTGGCTATGACAACGGTACTTTTCAATGTAAAAACAAAAATAAATTCAATGGAGCAGGCTTAAACCTGCTCCATCTTAATTGAAAGGAAAAAAGATATAAAATCCATATTATTTTACTTCTTGTGAATAGTATGGAATTATAACATACATTCCAGCTCTAATACACTCAACATCTGTATGGAATTATAACATACATTCCAGCTCTAATACACTCAACATCTATATCATTTATCATGCTGACTTCTTCATAGAATTTAGCACTGTTCTCGTAACGCTCACCATATATCCGGTAATAATCCGCTACTGTATCTCCCGGCTTTACCTCTATACTTGTATAGTACTTATTATATGTATCAGCCGCTTTAGAATTCAAAGCTGTTTCCTTTACGCTCAACAATATGATCAGAACTATTGCGATCGAACCAAGAATCATTGATATCTTTCTCATGATTTTTTGTTTCTGTCTGGGTGTAAGTCTGGTTTTATCATTATGGTTAAACCTGTTATATCCGTTTTTCATTCTATTTTTCCTCGCCTTTTATGTCGAACAGATGTTGTGAACATCGAACAGATGTTGTGAACAGTTGTTCTGTTATTAATATATCGAACATACTTTTGTTTGTCAATACTTTTTCGAACATTTTTTCGGAACAAATTTTCGATTTTCTATTTCAATTTGATATTTTTTTTGCTATAATACGAATAGAAGTTCGGTTTTACTATTGAAACTTTGATTTTTGAAAGGAAATAAGATTATGACACGTGGAAAAATAAGCCCAAAGCAGCGACAGATTCTTGAATATATTAAAGAAGAGATTCTTAAGAGAGGCTACCCTCCGGCAGTCAGAGAAATCTGTGCAGCCGTGGATCTTAGTTCTACCTCTTCTGTTCATGCACACCTTGCTACATTGGAGAAAAACGGATATATAAGAAGAGATCCTACAAAACCACGTGCAATTGAAATATGCGATGACAGTTTTCAGATGGTCAGAACAGAGATGGTTTCTCTACCTGTAATTGGACAGGTCGCAGCCGGCTCTCCTATTCTAGCCGAAGAAAACATCGAAAGCTATTTCCCTGTACCTGCTGACATGATTCCTTCCGGAGAACCTTGTTTTTGTTTAAAAGTCAAGGGTGATTCAATGATCAATGTTGGAATCTACTCTAATGATCAGATTTTTGTTCAAAGCTGCAACAGCGCAAAAAACGGTGATACTGTTGTTGCTCTTATTGATGATTCCGCTACTGTGAAGACATTCTATAAAGAAAAAGATCATATCAGGCTTCAACCTGAAAATGATACCATGGATCCCATAATAGTTGATGACTGCAAGATACTTGGTAAGGTATTCGGTGTATTCAGATTATACAAATAGACAATTAATCAAAAAACCAAGAGTTAATACTCTTGGTTTTTTAATCATTTTCTTTTCATATCAATTGTCCAGAACTTGCCTTTCATGGCTGAATTCCTGTAAACCGCATATTTACCTATGGATTTATTCATCTCATGAATCTCATTTTCATCAGGCTTTAACCCTTTATTGATATCATTTATCAACATATCAATCTGCAATCTCATGCTCATCATCGTCTGGGCCATGTTTTGCATTATCTCAATAATGCTCTTATGATTCTCCTGGACGAAATCTCCCATCTGACCTTTTGTGATCCTCAAAAGAACAATATCAGAGTAAGCTTTAACAGTATATATCGCTGGCCTTTCAAGCAATAGTCCGAATTCACCGAAGCAGGACTGCGGACCTATTATCCCGATAAACGTCTCATTCTCGGTGCCATACCCCATGTATACCTCTGCATGACCATCCAGAATCTTGTACATATCAAGATTCAATTCACATTCGCGAAGTATCATTGTGCCCTCGGGGAGCTTAAGAAGTTTAGAGTTATTTTCTATAATTTATTCCTTATTGGGTTACATCTATCAACCATCCGGGAAGCCAATGCTTGAGCATGTTTTCAAGTTCAAGAGGTACGATAGGCTTTGAAATATAATCATCGAATCCCAGTCGTACATATTCTTCTTTTGCTCCTGATAATGCATTTGCTGTAAGAGCTATTACCGGAGTCTTGTTTATAAGCTTCTGATCTTTCAGGATTCTAAGACATTCTGTACCATCCATTTCAGGCATCATATGATCGAGCAGAATGACATCATAAAACTCGTTTCTGACTTTATCAAGACACTCCTGACCACTATGAGCAAAATCAATCCTTATATCAGTAGCTTTAAGAAGATTCTTAACAACAATAAGGTTCATATTATTATCATCAACGGCAAGAATCTTAGCTCTTGGTGCCTTAAAGGTCGGCTTATAACTGTTCGTCTTTGCAGAAGGCTTATTGAATTTGAAGTCAAACTCTCCTATCTCATCATGCTTAACGACCTTCTGAGGAATTGTAACAATAAATTCACTGCCTTTACCGTAATCACTTATAACATCGATCTTGCCATGCATCAGTTTTACGTATCCGCCAACGATAGCAAGCCCCAGGCCTGTGCCTTCGATATTCTTATTATGAGCTTCTTCAAGTCTCTGGAAAGAAGTAAAGAGTTTGTTTATGTCAGTCTTCTTAATTCCTCTTCCAGTATCCTTAACACTTATCTTCAGATCAATCTGTGATTTGCTTCTGTTTACAAAATCTACATTTACTGTTATAGTACCTGTCTCCGTATACTTGACTGCATTAGTCAAAAGATTTAGTACTATCTGTCTGATCCTAACTTCATCTCCATAAAGATAATTTGGAATCTGAGGATTTATTTTAAGCTTCAATCCCAGATTCTTCTTTCCTGCTCTGTCCTTGATCATATTCATTAGATCGTTACATACGGTACTAAGCTGATATTCTACTCGGATTATCGCCACTTTACCGGATTCAATCTTAGAAAGATCCAAAATGTCGTTAATAAGAGCAAGAAGCATGCTTCCTGAACTAGCGATATTGCGTGAATACTCTGAAATCTGTTCATTATCACTCTCACGCTGAATCATTTCATTCATTCCAAGTACGGCATTAATCGGGGTACGAATCTCATGCGACATGTTTGACAGAAATTCCGATTTGGCTTTAACAGCATTTCTTGCTTCATCAACCTTTGTCTCAACTACACGAAGCATATCATCGAGGCTTCGCTCCTGTTCCATACTCTTGAATCTTTCATGAAGGACTAGCTTAACGACCTGCCTTCCAATATAATTCGCCCCAAGGAACATAAAGAAAATTATAAGGAACTGTACTTCGTCAAGTGTAACTCTGTCATTTACACGCTCATAGAAGAACAAAAAAGTAAGCAATATGATACAGAAAAAATTCTGGAACAATAAAAACTCTGGATCCAGATATACAAGGCAAAGCATTGATTCCAGAAACAGCATGCCTATAAAAAGTGTTATCGAATTCCATGTAAAGTACATGCATAAACTTGCCAAGCAATAGGTGAACAGATAAAACCTTTTGTATTTATGCATATCGAGTATATTGGAATCAAGCAAAAATCCGGGCAGGAAACCAAGCAAAATAAAGAAAACAAACAAAATGGTCTTAGTTGGTTTCCTCATGTCAGGGTCTCCGTAAATGCCTATTAGGCACACGATGACACTGAGATAATAAAATATTATATTACAAAAGCGTGCATAACTATTGTTCATCCAAAGTTACCCCCTTCGGTACAACAAAATGCAATCCCTTTTTCACCATCTCAAGCTTAACTGTACCGCCGAATGTCAGCAGTTCTCCGTCAACATTATACTTGATGGGACCGTCATTGATCCTTCTGATATAAATGCACTGAGCATCTCCGTACTCCGCTGTATACTTCATTTTATAGTATTTCTTTTTTATCAGATTGAAAGCTATAGGTATGCTCCAGAATCTTCTCGCGTCAGCACGCAACAACATATATTTGCCGACTCCATCATTTACAACAGCTTCATCATATACGCAAACACTTCCACCTAAAACATTACCGTTTCCATAGAAAATCTCTGTGAAATCATCAACATAATGCTTATCTCCGATAGTAACTTCACACTTTGTTGTTCTCGCTTTAAGCAAAGCTACAGGCAATGCCCACAAATAAGGAGAGATATTACCGATTGTATTTAGGAATCGATATTTCTCCATACACTCAATGAGCGCAGAATCTATGCCCATAGAAAAAGTATTGAGCGCAATACCTTTATTATTGTATCTGATGTAGTCCACATCTATGACATCACCGTAAATGAGTTCCTCAAGTACGCTGAAACGTTTTTGTTCATTCTTTGGAAATACTTTAAGAAAATCGTTTGAAAGTCCACATGGAAAGAAGGCAACCTCAACATTGTCAAGATTGTCTATGTCATTAAGAATATTCCTGATGGTTCCAGATCCTCCACAGCAATAAATTCTAAGTTTCTCATCTTCGAAAATATGCTGGATCCTATTAATGAGTTCGCCTTCATAGCCCGCATTTCTTGTATCAAAGATATAATACTCAATATCCTTGAACTCCGATATCTTTTTGCGTAGCTTTTCGGCAAAATCCCCTCTTCCGGCCATCGGATTGACTATAAATACATGAATCATGATATTAACCCCTCAATACCAAGATTAAGGCAGAGTTATAATCTTTCCGCCCTTCCATATATGATCTAGATCATAGAAGCTTCTGCTTTCCTTATCAAATATATGTATAATAATATCACTATAATCCAATAATATCCAGTTTGCTGTATTATAACCTTCTATATGTTTAGGCTTAATCCCTTTCTTAGCGAGCTCCTCTTCAAGGAAATCAGCCATTGCATGTATCTGGTTTGCATTGCTTCCGCTTGCAATAACAAAGTAATCAGCCATTATTGAAAGTTCTGATATATCTATAACAGAAATATCCTCAGCTTTCTTTTCTTCCAACTTAGCCTTTATAAGTTCAAGTAATTCTTCCATATTATTTCCTGTCATTGTTTTGTAATTCATTCCTATAAAATTCATAGGATTCCTTAGTCATTGGGTCTTGTTTTTTTCCTGTGTCACATAGATGAGACAGAGTATGCTCATATATTCTCACAAGACATCTGTCTATATCCGAAAAAGCCATCTGCCTTATATTTGGCAGATCGGGATCATGATTCCTGTTTGGCTCAATATAATCCGAAATAAAAACTATCTTTTCAAGAAGACTCATCCCTGGGCGTCCTGTAGTATGCCACCTTACAGCCGAGATAATATCTTTATCGTCTTCATCATAATCTCGCTTTGCCAAAAATTCACCAATTTTGGCGTGTATAAGTCCCGGTGTTTCTTTTTCGATATCAGTAAGTTCTATCTTATTCTTTTCACAGAATTCAATGTTTTCCTTATCATTAAGATATTTTCCGCAATCATGCAAAAGCCCTGCACGAAATGCCTTATTCATGATCGACGGGTCATAACGCATAGCCAAGGATGCTGCCGTATATGCAACTCCCAAAGTATGAACAAAACGTCCGGGTTTTAAAGTGTTTTTCAGTTTTAGTGTTATCTCATCATTATCCATATGACGATCAGTCTCTGTATAGATTGAATTTGTTTATGTAATTAAGGGTATCATCAGTAACCATGTAACGTATTGTTTTACCCTCTTTGATTCTTGATCTGATCTCGGTCGAAGAAACATCTATATACGGACATGTCAGGACATTTATAGTTGCTTTATACTTCTTTGTAAGTTCTTCAGCTTTTGCTTTGAGTTCTTCAAGGCTCTGTCCTTTTCTTACAGCAACAAGAATAGAAGCATTGCTCATTATAGACTGAGTATTCTTCCACTCTTCAATCTGAAACAGAGAATCAGCTCCGATTATGAGATAGTATTCTGTGTCCGGATTCATCCTCTTTAACTCTTCGAGTGTTTCATATGTATATGAATTTCCAGGACGATCTGTTTCTATAGTAGAAAGTGCAAAATGAGGATTATCGTCTATAGCACCACCAGTCATTGTTATACGCTTTTTCTTGTCCAAAACAATGCTAGGATCCTTAAAGTGGCTTATTCCTGTTGGTATAAAAAGTATCTCATCTAGCTTGTACTCATCATATGCATGCTCAGCCAGAATAAGATGTCCGATATGGATAGGATTAAATGTTCCGCCAATGATACCGACTTTTTTGTTTGTTTTCATATTTTTACCTCATTTTCATAATGGTAATACTATCTTCGGATCCTTTTTGTCAGGCTTATATAGTACTATCTTTTTACCTATGACCTGAACAACCTGTGACCCTGTTCTGTCAGCTAGAACTTCTGCTATTGAACGAGGATCATCCATGCAGTTTTTTAAAACTGATATCTTGATCAGTTCTTTTTTGTTGAATGCTTCTGCTATTGCCTGTGTATACTCCGGTGTTATCGACGATTTTCCGACTTGAAAGATCGGTTCGATATTCATCGCCAGGCCTTTTAGATATGAGCGTTGTTTGCTGGTCATAACCTCAACTCCTTAATACTGATATTTTATCACTTATTTGTAATAATCAAAAGAAAAACCATACATCCTTACAGTATCTCCCTCATTAATCCCAAGTTCTTCTAGTTGTTTTAAGATGCCGTTCTCCTTGAGGAAATTCTGGAAGAAAACAAAACCTTTTTCACTCTCAAGATTTGTATATCCGAGCATTTTTTCAATACGCGGTCCTTCGACAACGTATTCATTTTCTTCTTCATCATATTCAACAGTAAAAGGTTCATCATAAATGATATTTTCGGAGAACTCATATTCACTGTCAAATACCACCGGATCATCGCCAATCTCATCCAGCATCTCTCTTACTCGATACAAAACCTTAGATATTCCTTCACCGCTTATTGCGCTTATGGGATAAACCTCATACCCTTTAGGCTCAAATTCTGCCTTAATGCGTTCTATGACTTCATCCTTGCTGTCAATTATTAGATCGGTTTTATTTGCTGCGATCACCTGCGGACGTTTTGCTAGATCCTCACTATAATTTGCAAGTTCCCTGTTTATAGCATAAATATCTTCTATCGGATCTCTTCCTTCGCATCCCGATGCATCAACAACATGTATTATTACTTTGGTCCTTTCTACATGTCTTAAGAACTGATGCCCAAGTCCAACACCCTCGCTCGCACCATCTATAAGTCCAGGAATGTCTGCTATAACAAATCCTTTCGCATCATCAAGATCAACAACACCCAGATGAGGATTTAGAGTTGTAAAATGATAATTTGCTATTTTGGGTCTAGCATTGCTTACTTTGGTCAGAAATGTACTCTTTCCAACGTTTGGATAGCCGACAAGGCCTACATCAGCAAGTACCTTAAGTTCCAAAATAAGGTTAAGTTCCTTTGCAGGCTGACCGGGCTGAGCATATTTGGGAGCCTGCATCTTGCTTGTTGCATAATGCTGATTCCCGTTTCCGCCTTTTCCTCCCGTAAGCAGAACAAATCTTCTGTTCTCCCTACTCATATCTGTAATTATCTTGCCGGATTCTGCTTCCTTGATAACTGTTCCTTCAGGGACCTTAAGTATGATGTCTTCGCCGTTCTTACCATGACAATTTCTCTTCTTTCCATCCTCGCCATGTCCGGCCAGATATTTTCTGACATTTCTGAAATCAACAAGGGTATTCAGGCCGTCATCGATCTCAACTATAACACTTCCGCCATCTCCACCGTCTCCGCCATCAGGACCTCCGTTTGGCACATATTTTTCTCTTCTGAATGATATATGTCCATCTCCGCCCTTGCCGCTTCTGACATAGATGGTAGCTCTGTCTGCAAACATATCCATCAACCTTTCTACTGATAAAAAAGCTCCAAACCTAAGTCTGGAGCTTTTGATCATAAACTATTATTCTTCAACCGGATAAACACTTGCCTGCTTCTTGTCTCTTCCAAGTCTCTCGAATCTAAGAATACCGTCTGTAAGTGCGAATAATGTATCATCACCGCCGCGACCTACGTTGACACCAGGATGTATCTTAGTTCCGCGCTGTCTGTAAAGTATGTTACCGGCCTTAACGAACTGTCCGTCAGCTCTCTTAGCGCCAAGTCTTTTTGCTTCTGAATCTCTACCGTTCTTAGTAGAACCTACACCCTTTTTATGAGCGAAGAATTGAAGGTTTAACTTAAGCATAACTACACCTCCTCAAATCTAATATCAATATACTTATTTCCGTATTCGTCCTGTATCTGTTTCAAACCAAGAATCATAGAATCAACTATGAGTTGAGATTTCTCAGATGGAATGTTCTTAAAAACACATCTTATAAGACCGCTCTTCTCATCTATGGTCACATCTGTCTTCTCATTACACAATACTTCAAGTGAATTGATTGTGTTGCTAACAAGTATCGATATGGCCGAACAAACTATATCTATGCCGGACCTTGCATATCCCGCATGACCGCTTGCTTCAAATGCTTTGGTTCTGTTTTCACTCTGCCAGATACGTACAGTGGTCATCTATTAACTCCAAACAACTATTAAGCGTTGATCTTGTCAATCTTTACCTGTGTGTAAAGCTGTCTGTGACCATTCTTCTTGTGGTAACCAGATTTTCTCTTGTACTTGTAAACGATTACCTTCTTAGCCTTAGCCTGATCCATAACAGTAGCAGTTACTGTAGCCTTTGCTACATCGTCTCCGCACTTAAGATCTGAATCTTTTACAGCAAGAACAGTATCAAATGTTACAGTAGAGCCAACTTCAGCATCGAGCTTTTCAACTTTGATGCAATCGCCCTCTTCAACTTTGTACTGCTTTCCGCCTGTTGCAATGATTGCGTACATAGGTTTTCCCTCCTATCTAAGTGTAAAACACTTTTCTCGCTAACTATGGCGGCGCATAAGCGCACTTATAGCCTCGTTACGCGGCATACTCATATATATTATCATCGCTCTTTACATAAGTCAAGCCATTTTCTTTGCGATTTTGCGAAAAACCCCGCTGAAAATGGCCCGAATTAATGTATAGAAATATTGGAATAGGCTAAATTATAACTGTGAATTATCCTCGATAGTTTCTACAGGTGTCTCAACCACTTCGTCATCATTGTCATACATGAATACAGCCAAAGCAATGAAAACTGCCTGAAGAATAAAGTTTGCCCAAAATCCTATCAGTGAAGGCTTGATCAGTCCGATTATGAAAACAATGACATGGATCGGGAACTTGGCAAGAACTGTCATTCTGTAACGCTGAACTCCATCAAGCTGTTTTCCGAAAATGCTTGCAAACATCATTGTAAACAGCTGCATGATAAGAGCTACAAAATAGAATAATCCGATTGAAACGAATGCCCAAAGAATAACGCACAGAATTACCATATTCTTTATCATAGGCAAAAACTCATCACAGAGTTTATCTTTTGATATCGTAAAATTATTAAGATCAGAATACTTAAATGCCTGAATCTGGCCGTTGTTATACATGCCAAATGAATACTTGCCGATTATTATAACAGACTGATAATTTCCGTTAAGAACTATATCCTTTATGTCATCATCCGTAACATTTTCAATGCTATCATCGATGTTTACATATACGTTATCTTCATCAAATGAAAACGGCTTCTCGATCTCAAATTCACCACCCATAAGTTCAAACTCAGGGCAGTTATCTCTTATCTCGTTAGTAACATCATTCATTGCCACATTTACTTTAACGGCATTGATGCAAGCCATTATCAGGAAACAGATAAGCAATGCTCCAAAAATCTTTCCTGCAGACTCCTTAATGATATCCTTGTACTTTGGCGGTACAAAAGAAAACACCGGTATTGCAAAAAAATTCATCTTCTTCTCTTCCATTCTCTTACTCCCCTCTAATCTAAGGTTAATTTGTTATGATACCATGATAACACGATAAAGCAAGTTATAAAATATACAAAGCAAACAAAAAGAGCTCACTATTTACCCAATATTTCGTAAATAGGCGGTTTTATTTTTCTCCTCACTATCTCCACTAAGCCTAAAGACGTCATATCCACATAATCACATTTCACAGGATCGGTGATCAGCTGGGCCTTGATATATTCTGTCAGTTCTTGTTTTGAAGCCTCTTTCTGCATATTTATGAAATCAACTATTATGATTCCCGAAATATTTCTAAGTCTAAGCTGTCTGGCTATCTGATACGCGGCTTCTTTATTGATCTGAAGTATATTGGTCTCTCTTTCCTTTCCTGAGATATTCTTAGCTGAATTAACATCTATCACCGTAAGTGCCTCAGTATGCTCTATAAGAATGTTTCCACCGGATTTCAACCACACATTTCTATTAAGAACTTCCTGTATTTTAGTTTCCAGACTGTACAGCTTGCTTAATGGATAATCATCGTTATATAACTCGCAGGGATAACTTTCCTTTATTTCATCAAATATGACTTCATTGTCTGTAAGAACTCTTTCAAAACTGTTCTTTGGAAGGCTCTGCAGAAATCTGATATATCCCTTATCCGAAGAAAAACACAGCGACGGTGCTTTTCTCATGCTACAGTTTTTAATGATCTCATGCAGTCTTTCATTGAGTGTATAAGCTTCATCAGTTATCATCGATATATCATCGATGCTTGCCGCATTTGTTCTTACAGTAAAGCATAGATCAGTATCTTCAGGAATCGCTTTTCTTAATTCATTTCTTTTGCTTCCGCTTATCTTTCTGCTGACATTTACCGACTTATCGTCATATATAGCAACGCAATACTGTCCTGGAATCGACAATCTGCATGTCAATACTGCTTCTTTATTCTTTGATGCTTCTTTGATGACCTGAACGGCGATCTGCATTCCTTCGGTCACTTTCATTTTAGGATATACATCGTTAAAGCTGAGGAATCCTAGTGTATCCTTTTTAAATTCAACAAAACATGCATCCAGATTCTTCACCACATGTTTAACGATACCGACATAGATATTTCCTGTAATGTCTTCATTTGGCTTATCAACAGAAAGCCGTTCCATTTTTGAATCAACATCCAGCCACGATATGATATTTCCCTGATATTCAGTTATACAAACCGTGGATCTTATCAAAATTCTTCACCAACGCTTTCCAGGGAAACATACTTCCCGTCTTCATCAACTGTATATATCTCTTCACGGATTATCTGATACTTAGAAACAGTGATCTCATTTTTACAGAATCTTGCATATTCCTCAATAACAGCCATAGGCTTGATATTTCCCGCGCTCGATGCATCTATTAACATCCTGTAATCACCATCATACGAAAATTCAAAGATATGCGGTTTAAGATCAAATTCTATCTCATTTTTCTTTGTCTGCTTTATTATCGTTATCTTATCCTGCGAAAGGAAATCATCAATCCTGCTATTGTCCTTTATCTCATTTATAAAGTCTTCTTTCATAGTAATGCGATAAGATGCAGCAGCAATGCTAGCCATCGCATTCTTT
>CADAPR010000039.1 GCA_902789785.1 uncultured Lachnospiraceae bacterium | reverse complement strand
AACGGCATTTACGGCACACGGATCAAGATCGGTTCCGAATGCATGCTTTGCTCCGTACATGATAGCTAGGATCGCCAGTATCCCGCTTCCGGTTCCGACATCTAAGACTTCACTCTCTGTCGTGATGTACTTCTTCATCTGCTTGACACACAGCTGAGTCGTATCATGCAGTCCGGTTCCGAATGCAGTTCCAGGATCTATCCTTAGGATCATCCTATCCTCGTCTTCTTTTGAAACCTCTTCCCATGAAGGAATTACCAAAAGATCATCTATATAAAACTGATGAAAATACTGTTTCCAGTTGTTGATCCAGTCAAGGTCCTCAGTCTCGTCAACCTCGATGCTTCCCTCACCGATATCCATGAACTGCCTTAATCCGTCAAGTGCATCCTTTACTTCACTTACAGTCTGATCTATATCAAGATCAGCTCCTTCTTCCACAAAGAAGCTAAGATATGCTATACCGTCATCAGCCTGCGATTCGGGAAGGATGTCTACAAACATCTGCTCCTTTTCCCAAGCAGTCAGCGGCACCTTGTCTTCGATCTGAGCTCCTTCAAGTCCCAGATCATAGAGTTCGGATATGATGATATCCTCTGCATCTGTTATTGTCTTGATCCTAATCCTTGTCCATTTCATAATGTATTCTTTCCTTATTTAGCCAGATATGCTCCAATAACATCCCATACCGACTTGTTCTCAAATCCAAGCTTCCATTCAGCTACACCGCCGAGATTATGGCTGTCCATAACGCTTAGTTTGGCTGCTATCGACTCGTTGTCTTCAAGCCATACCTGATAGAGTATGCCGTTCATCGTCTTCTCGCCGTAGTACTGGCAGCACTGATCATCCCACTCAGTCTCTATACCGTTATCCTTTACAAATGCCGCGGCCGCATCCATGCCCAGAGCCTCGCTCGTAACATCACCGCCGTTTGTCTTCCACACACGTGTGTAGAAGGGAACGGCATTAATAACTTTCTCGGAAGGCACTTCTCTTAATGTCTGCTCGATACCGTCGAGTACGTAAGGAAGAGATGCAACAGAACCTGCTACTCCGCCGCCGCCCCAGTGCTCGTCATAGCCCATGATGATAACATAATCGGCAACTATTCCCTGTTCCTTTCTGTTGTAATGGGTAGTCGATTCTCTGGGTACATAGTTATCTACCGATAAGACGAGATTGTTGGCTCTGCAAGCCACTGATATCTCTCTTATGAATTCAACGTAATGCTCACCTGCTTCATATGAGATCTGCTCAAAGTCAAGATTGATTCCGTCAGCTCCCACTCTTAAAAGCTCGCTTATCAGATTGTTTATCAGTCTCTCTCTCTTTGACGTATATGACATGAGCTCGGCAGTATTGACAGACGTATTGAAGTTATCGAGCAGTGCCCATACTTCCATTCCCTGGCTGTGTGCCCTGTTTACATATGAACTGTCTGCAAAGCTTGTGAAATTTCCGTCGTTATCAGTAAGAGAAAACCAGGTCGGAGATATTACATTTATCCCCTTGGTCCCTGAGGTATACTCTTCAAACGAGTCATTTCCGGACTGAGTATATATTGCATGCCATGCAAGATTTATCTTGTAGTCTCTGTGGATAGAAGTATATTCGGGTTCTACATAGTCAGACTTCGCGACAGGTGTGATCTGATTTTCATTCTCAAGATACTTATTCTCGATATATCCCATCAGCGAATCATCAGTCTTGACCTTTGTCCATGTCTCCATCTTATCTAAAATGATGACCTGCTCGCCTTTTGACACTTCACGTAATATCGGGCTCTTTACGCCACCTTTTAATCTGACTGCATTATCCTTGTTTACAGTAGCAACAGTCTGCTCCTCCCACTTGGTATCAAGCTGGATCCTCGCAGGATCGTTAAAGAGCGTATAGTCAAATTTAGTAAACTTTCCAACATAGTCAAGCGACACATAAATGACTCCGTCCTTTAAGACGGTCACGGGCTGACCGAAATCCGATTCGCCGTTACCTATAAAATACGTGCTGGATCCAAGCTGAGATTTGATGATCTCATCAGGAGTCGTATATATGAACCAGTTCTCATTGCTGTCCACATAGAATCTGTCATTCAATAGTTCAGATACCGAATCAAAGTCAAGATAAACCTTTCCCTCGATCAGCTTAGCCTTTGTACCTATCTTTTCATTCTGTAAAACAATAGCTACATCATCTGCGGCAGTAAGACCGTAGTATTGATTCAGATCCTGCTTTTCTTTTGTATATGAATATTTTTCAATATACTTTGTTGCGACTATGCCCCCTCCGATAAGCAATATCAGAATAATCGCTATTATTGTCGGTATAAACTTCTTCACTTTTATTGCCCCCTTGCAATCTCTATGATACTTAGTGATATGCCTTGATCTTATCTGTAGACATACACTGCATTATTATAACAGTTTTTCCTTCTATCGTCATCCATAAAGTTCGTTATATCCTATGTATTTATCCTGTTTTATATCAGTCATATAATTTTATTTGCTGCAAAAGAAAACACACATGCTTTTCAGCATGTGTGATGTTCTTTGTAGTCCGTCTCGATATTCTCTTCGGCTCTTCTTCTCTTGATACCGGCAAGTATGACCTTCTTTTTCTCGATCGCAGTCTGCTTGTCCATAGGAGGGACATCCTTTAGCTTGTAGTCGATCCCGAGATTTTCATACTTGGGCTTTGCAAGGTCATGATAAGGCAGTACATCTAATGCCTTAAGATTCTTAAGACCGCCGATAAAGTATCCCAGCTTGTCAAGATAGTAATCATCATCCGTGATACCCGGAACAACAACGTGTCTTATCCATACCGGAACGTTCTTTTCATCAAGATATTCAGCAAAAGCCAGTATGCCGTCGTTTGGCTGATCCGTAAGTTCCTTGTGCTTGATCGGATCGATATGCTTTATATCGAGCATTACAAGATCAGTCATTGTCATGAGCCTGTCAAGCTTGTCATTATATGCTTTATTGCCCGGCTTGTAGGTTATACCAGATGTATCTATGCAGGTATGTATGTTGTCCTTTTTTGCCAGTTCAAACAGTTCGAGCAAAAAGTCTATCTGAAGAAGAGGCTCTCCGCCGGTAACAGTGATACCGCCGTCTGTGTAGAAACCTTCATTGCGATGGTACTGCTCTATGATATAGCTTGCTTCCATCTCCTCTCCGGCACCTATTACCCACGTGTCGGGATTGTGACAGTAGGCACATCTCATCGGACATCCCTGCAAGAATACAACATATCTCACACCTGGTCCGTCAACGGTTCCGAAGCTTTGTAAAGAATGAATTCTTCCTTTCATGTAACCCTCCAAAAAAGGGACCGGCTAACGCCGATCCCTTATTGCTAGTCTGATTAGATTGACTGATGGAATGTACGAGAGATAACGTCTGCCTGCTGTTCAGGTGTAAGCTTGATGAAGTTTACAGCGTATCCTGATACACGGATAGTAAGCTGAGGATAGTTCTCAGGATGTGCCTGAGCATCTAAAAGTGTCTCTCTGTTCAATACATTAACGTTAAGGTGATGTCCACCTTTTGTTGCATAGCCATCTAATAATGATACAAGGTTGTTAACCTGTGCTGCTGATGCTGCCATAATGATTTCCTCCTTATAATATGATTAATCGTCAATACCTTCATGTAATGTCGGAACGCTGCAAGCCATGGGGTTCTTTGAGCAATCCACACACCCGAGGGTCTGTACTTCCTTGGATGCTGCATCCATACTCTCGTCCACATCAACATTGACATGTCCTACGCCGTTTGTCATACCGGCATCAAGCTGTGCTACCAAATCATCTATCATACTCTTCTGATCCATACTTAGCGCTCCTTTCTACATGAATAAGTTAAGTTACTTAATTATTTGTTAAGATCGATCTCGATATCACCTGCAAATACCTGATCCTCTTTACCAAGAGCACCGGGGATGATGGTGAATGTGTTAGAGATACCATCCTGTGAATGGTTGAACGGAAGCTTAGATACTGATGACAGTGAAGCTACTGCACCGTGAGTATCACGTCCGTGCATCGGGTTAGCACCGGGAGCGAAAGGCTGACCTTTCTTACGTCCGTCAGGTGTGTTACCTGTTGCCTTACCATATGTAACGTTTGAAGTAATTGTAAGAACTGACATTGTCGGGAATCCATCTCTGTATGTATGATGTCTTCTGATCATTGTCATGAACTTCTTAACGAGGTTCTTAGCGATCTCGTCAGCTCTGTCATCATCGTTACCGTATTTAGGGAAGTCGCCTGTTGTCTCGAAGTCAACGATTACGCCGTCCTCATCTCTTATGCACTTAACCTGTGCATACTTGATAGCTGAAAGTGAGTCAGTAACAACTGAAAGACCAGCCATACCTGTTGCGAAGTAACGAAGTACGTCTCTGTCATGAAGAGCCATCTGTGCTCTCTCGTAGCAGTACTTGTCATGCATGTAGTGGATGATGTTAAGTGTATTAACATATACGTCTGCAAGCCACTCCATCATATCCTCGTACTTAGCCATTACATCATCGTAGTCAAGGATGTCGCCTTCAACAGGGCGGTACTTAGGACCAACCTGCTTCTTTGTAACTTCATCAACACCGCCGTTTAATGCGTACAGCAAGCACTTAGCAAGGTTAGCACGAGCTCCGAAGAACTGCATCTGCTTACCGATTACCATTGAAGATACGCAGCAAGCGATACCGTAGTCATCACCGTGTGTTACTCTCATAAGGTCATCGTTCTCATACTGAATAGAAGATGTTGTGATAGAGATCTTTGCGCAGTACTTCTTGAATGCGATGGGAAGTCTTGTAGACCAGAGAACTGTAAGGTTGGGCTCGGGAGCTGCACCAAGGTTCTCAAGTGTATGTAAGTAACGGAATGAGCTCTTTGTTACCATAGGACGTCCGTCAACACCAACACCACCGATAGACTCTGTAACCCAAACCGGATCACCTGCGAATATCTGGTTGTACTCAGGTGTACGAGCGAACTTAACGCAACGAAGCTTCATTACGAAGTGATCGATGAACTCCTGGATCTGCTCTTCTGTAAATGTTCCGTTCTTTAAGTCTCTCTCTGCGTAGCAGTCGATGAATGTAGAAGTACGTCCGAGTGACATTGCTGCACCGTTCTGCTCCTTAACTGCTGAGAGGTAACCGAAGTATGTAGCCTGAATAGCTTCCTGTACGTTTGTAGCAGGCTTAGAGATATCACATCCGTAAGATGCAGCCATCTCCTTCATAAGCTTAAGAGCTACGATCTGCTCTGAAAGCTCTTCACGAAGACGGATAACATCATCTGTCATAACACGTCCTGTAGAAGCCTTCTGCTCTTCCTTATCCTCGATAAGTCTGTCGATACCGTAAAGAGCGACTCTTCTGTAGTCACCGATGATACGTCCTCTTCCGTATGCATCCGGAAGACCTGTGATTACGTGTGATGAACGGCAAGCTCTCATCTCAGGATTGTAAGCATCGAAACAACCTGCGTTGTGTGTCTTACGATGAACTGAGAAGAACTCACTGATCTCAGGATCTACTGTGTATCCGTTGTCTGCACATGCCTTCTCTGCCATTCTGATACCGCCGTAAGGCTGCATTGAACGCTTGAAAGGCTTATCTGTCTGGAAACCTACGATTTTTTCCTTTGACTTGTCAAGGTAGCCGGGTCCATGAGAAGTGATTGTTGAGATAACCTTTGTGTCCATATCAAGAACTCCGCCGGCTTCTCTTTCCTTCTTCTGAAGATCAAGTACCTGTGCCCATAAATCCTTTGTGTCCTGTGTAGGACCTGCAAGGAAGCTCTCATCTCCGTCATAGGGAGTGTAGTTCTTCTGGATGAAATCACGTACGTTGATTTCTTCTTCCCACTTGCCGCCTACAAAATCTGTCCATTCTGGTCTCATTTGCTATGCCTCCTATAAAAAATAAATTAATAATGTTTTATGTATGACTGTTGTGTCGTATGTTAATTATAATTGTGAAATTTACTTAAATCAACATGTTACCTTGTTCTTTTTTTCATACAAACCCTTTTACTTGTTTTTATTTTGATACAATTTACAATTGCCTTTAAAATGAAAATGTGATAACTTGTTTAATACAAGAAAAAAGACGGAGGAACATATCATGACAGGTATTACAAGAGATATGACTATAGGTGATATATTAAGAACCAATCCCCAGGTTGCTTCAGTGCTCATGGAAGCAGGAATGCACTGCCTTGGATGCCCCGCTTCACAGGGCGAGAGCCTTGAAGAGGCTGCTATGGTACACGGAATTGATATAGACACTCTTATGGCATCAATTGAAGCTTTTTAAGCCAAACAGACAAAATCCCGAGTCACACACAGACTCGGGATTTTTTATTTCATATTTATATTACCTTTGATAAAGACTGTATCGCGTTATCTTCTATAACGCACTCATAATGCTCTTTGAAGTAGTATTCGCTTGTCGGAAGCATCTTCTCAAGCTTTCCGTACTCGGAAAGAATGTTGCAGGCCTTGTTATAGCTTTCGGTAGAACTTTCCGTCTTGCTCAAAACAAGCATATATCTTCCGCTTCTCTCATCCTTGAATAATGAATTCTTGTCATCGTATATCCCGCCAAGGATCACACTCGGACGGATGACCGATGCCATTGAATCAAATGAAAATATCTTTGCGGCATATGTCTGTTCGCCACTTTCCTGCGTAGAGGCATCTGCCTGATCATTCTCTGCTTTTCCAAGGATCTGAGCCGCTTCCTTTTTAAGCTTCTTGAACAGATCCATCACTTCATCCTGTGAATGAACTATCGTATCATCCAAAAGATCCGAATCTGAATCAAAATCATCATCGCTATCCTCTGCATCGGGCGCAAACCTTGAAAATCTCGTATCGAGTTCTTCAGGATCCTCAACCTTTGTAATGATAAGAACTATGCAATCCGCACTGAGCGGTATAGCTTCTATCATAAGAGGAATGTTATCTGCTTCGAAGCCAAACTTCAAAGCTGCCTGCTGCATCATATCCCTAAAGAGGTTTTTAGCCTTTTCAGTTCCGTATGCTATTTCACTGAGCTTGAGTTCTCTGTCCGCCAGATCTGCTTTTGTAAGCGTGCAGCGTATCTGATTGTCATTGACTTTTTCAATCTTCATAGGCTTTACCTCCTCATAATATTTTTCGGCTAAAGCGAGCATAAAGTTTACTCTATTTAGTATCTGTATTTTACCAAATGTAGTTTCATTGTCAATAGAAAGGCACGCGGGCACGTCAGATTTTATAAAAAAATAATAAATAGACTCTTCAAAACTTCCTTGTTATATCCGATTTAATGTATTAGAATAAACGTACCGGGATATAACCGGTTGTGTATTAAATCTTAAGGAGGTTTTACATTATGGCATATTGTATCGGTGATTCATGCATCAGCTGCGGTTCTTGTGAAGGTCAGTGCCCTGTTGGCGCTATCAGCATGGGAGACGGCCAGTTCGTTATCGATGAGACACTCTGCATCGACTGCGGAAGCTGCGCAGGTCAGTGCCCCGTTGGCGCTATCTCAGAAGGCTAATATCAAAAAGAATCGAAAACGATAAAAAACCCGGCTTATGCCGGGATTTTTTATTGTGATTCTTCTTTTCTTTTCTTTTCAAGATTTCGAAACATCGTATACTGAGGAAGCCATGCAAGCTCGACCGTACCTACCGGGCCGTTACGCTGCTTTCCTATGATGATCTCTGAAATGTTTTTCTTTTCGGTATCCTTGTTGTAGTAATCCTCTCTGTAGATGAACATTACCACATCGGCATCCTGCTCTATAGCACCCGACTCTCTAAGATCAGACATCATAGGTCTGTGATCCGGTCTCTGTTCCACCGCACGGCTTAACTGGCTGAGCGCTATAACAGGAACATTTAATTCTCTTGCAAGTCCTTTAAGAGATCTTGAGATCTCTGAGATCTCCTGCTGTCTTGAATCGGATCTGCCGCTTCCAGTCATCAGCTGAAGATAGTCTATGATTATTACATCGAGCGGATGATCCATCTTGTACTTTCTGCATTTGCTCCTTAGCTCTCCTATCGAGATACCCGGAGTATCATCTATTATAAGATTTGATGAACCGATGACGCCGGCAGATTCAACAAGCTTCTCCCATTCACTGTCATCCAGTTTTCCGTTTCTTAAATGCTGCGCATCTACTCTTGATTCAAGTGAAAATATTCGGTTTACCAGCTGTTCCTTGCTCATTTCGAGCGAGAAGATCACAACGCCCTTCTTTTCCTTGAATGCCATATGCTGGGCTACATTTAAAACAAATGCAGTCTTGCCCATTGAAGGCCTTGCAGCTATCAATACAAGATCAGAAGGCTGCATTCCGGATGTCATGTAATCAAGATCCGCAAATCCTGTCGGTATTCCAGTGACAGTTCCTTTTGCCATATAGGCTGCCTGTATACGATCGAGTGCATTTACAACGACCTGTCTTATCGGGGTGATCTCGCCGGTGTTTCTCTTCTGCACCAGCTCAAACACCTTTCTCTCCGTAGTATCAAGAATAGACTCCATGGGCTCTTTAGCCTCATAGCAGGTATTCTCGATATCGCCCATGAGCTTTATCATCTTCCTTAAGGTCGATCTGTCCGCCACTATCTGCGCATATGATCTTAAGTTATATGATGTCGGAACATTTGCAACAATGTTTCCGATATATTCAAGGCTGCTGACTTCAGGCGGAACGTCCTTTTCCTTGAGTCTGTCCTGAAGAGTTACCGGATCTACAGGTTTTCCTTCATTATAAAGCTCCACCATCGCATCAAAAATGATCCCCAGCTGCTTGTTGTAAAAATCATCCGCGCTTATTATTTCGGATGCAACTGCGATACCTTCTCTGTCTATGAGCATGGAGCCGATTACTGACTGTTCGGCCTCTCTGCTGTTTGGTAGGGTTCTTCTGAGTATTGCTTCTTCTGACATGTCTAATTCTGTTCTTTAACTTTTACCTTGAGTGAGCCTGTAACCTGAGGGTGCAGCTTAACCTTTACATCAAATACGCCAAAGGATCTGATGGGTTCCGGCAGCTGTATCTTCTTTTTATCAATATCAACCTTGCACTGGTCCTTGAAAGCCTGCGCTATCTCCTTGCCGGTTACAGATCCAAACAGCTTTCCGCCTTCGCCGGCTTTTATAAATATCGTTACCTCTTTTGATTCAAGATCATTGGCAAAAGCCTTAGCTGCCTCAAGCTGTTCCTGAGCTATCTTTGCATCATTGTTTTTCTTAAGCTTAAGGTCATTCATGTTTGATGCGTTTGCCTCGACACCAAGGTTCTTTTTTAGGATGCAGTTACGTGCATATCCTTCATTGACATCAACTATGTCTCCTTTTTTACCAAGGCTTTTTACATCTTCGAGCAGTATTATCTTCATTATATATCTCCCTCATCCAACATCTTGTCTAATGTATATTTGAGCTGTGCCATCGCTTCATCGACAGTCACGCCTTCAAGCTGGCAGCCCGCCATATTGATATGTCCGCCGCCACCCATTCTTTCCATTATTATTTGGACATTGACTTCGTCTATGGATCTTGCGCTTATATATACCTTGTCCTGGTAAGGCGTACATACAAAGCTGCCTTTTACTCCCTTTATATTGAGCAGATCATTGGCGGCCTGAGCACCTACCTCGGTAGGACTCTGTATTCCCTGTTCAGCTGTACAAGACGAGATCGCAAATGCATCTCTGTAAACTATAGCATGACTGACTGTATCGGCTTTTGCCTTGTAAGCATCCGCATCATCCCTGAACAGCTTTCTTACACGTGATACATCCGCTCCGGCTCTTCTTAGATAAGCCGCTGCTTCAAATGTCCTTACACCGGTCTTTGTCATGAAGTTGCTCGTATCGAGCATCATTCCCGAATAGAGTATGTCCGCTTCCTCGGCCTTAAGTTTTATGCCGTCGGAAATATACTGGAGTATCTCAGTTACCATTTCACATGCTGAAGAAGCATATGCTTCCACATATGAAAGAGTTGCATTCTCTATCGTCTCCGTTCCCTGTCTGTGGTGATCGAGTACGACTATAGACTTGCACATCTTAAGAAGCTCCGGGCATTCCGTAATGCTGGGCTTATTAACATCAACGACTACGAGCACCGCTCCGCTTCCTGCAAGATCGACAGCCTGCTCGCCCGTGACTAACATATCATCCTCAAAATCATCCTGGCTCACATACAGATCCCTCATGGGTTTCAATGAAGCAGATACGTCATTTATAACGATATGTGCTTTTCGCTCAAGTGTCTTAGCGATACGCGCTATACCGACAGAAGCACCAAAGCTGTCAACGTCTCCCATTCTGTGTCCCATGATAAGGACTCTATCCTTGCTTGTGATTATCTCATGAAGGGCATGAGCCTTTACTCTTGCTTTGACTCTCGTATTCTTCTCGACCTGCTGGCTCTTTCCGCCGTAGTAGGTTATCTGATCGTTCGTCTTAACAACAGCCTGATCTCCGCCTCGTCCGAGCGCCAGATCTATAGCAGCTCTTGCAAACTCATAATTCTGTGAATAGGTAAGTCCGTCAAGTCCAACACCAATACTGATAGTCACTGACATCTCATTGCCTATGTTAACAGTCTTGACTTCTTCAAGAATATCGAACTTGCTCTCCTGAAGCTGCTTGACAGACTTCTTTCTGAGTATGATAAGAAACTTATCCTTTTCTATCTTCTTTGAGATACCGTCAAGTGAAGATATATATTTATTGATCTTTCTGTCTATAAGTGCGGTAAGAAGCGAACGTCTTACCTCTTCAACACTTTCAAGGGCTTCATCGTAGTTATCAAGATACAAGAGAGCAACAGCAAGCGACTGGTCATCGTTTTCTCTTAAGGCTATCTTTAAGGCTGTCTCGTCAAACATGTAAAGCGCGGTCATATAGCCTTCATAATCGTCACCGTCCACAAGATCACTGTGCTTTATCATGCCGTCAAGTGCTATCCTTCTGTACCTGGCACTGAATTCCCTGTTGTCATAGGATATCGGCAGAATACCGTAATCCTCTTCTCCGTTTAATTTATCAAGTGTAACCTCTGAAAAGACAGATGTGATAGATCTTCCGGAAGCGCTCTTTTTGTGGATCAGATCCTCAAATTCATGGTTGCTCCATATGATCTTGCCATCCTCATCCAAAAGTGCATAAGGAAGTTCCATCTCTTTAAGCAGCTTGCTCTGAACCTGTCCGTATTGTGTAGCAAAGCTTACCAGATCATCTACTATGATATTTCCTTTTCTGACATACAGAACAAGGAACATGATAAAGCTGATCACAGCAGTGATACCTATCCCGAGTCCTGCATACTGCGGAGAAAATGCGACTATGATGGCAACGATCGCTAACATGATCGTGATATATAAGAGTGCATACAGATACAGATGCAGAGCACCTTTTACCTTAATCTTTGATCTCATAAATAATCTACGCTATCCTTTTAATCCACATAAGTGGTGACAACACACCTTTTTTATCATACCACTTTTATATGCTTTTTACCATAAGAACAAAAAGACACTTTCCGGAATAAAACCGAAAAGTGTCTTTTTAAACGTGTACTACGTATTACTCTGCAACGTAAGGCATAAGTGCCAAATGACGTGCTCTCTTAACAGCAACTGTAAGAGCTCTCTGATGCTTTGCACAGTTGCCAGTGATCCTTCTGGGAAGGATCTTGCCGCGCTCTGATACGTATCTCTTAAGCTTAGCTGTATCTTTGTAATCTATAGTATTATCTTTTCCACAAAAAACGCAAACTTTTTTTCTTCTGCGCATTCCGCCGGGTCTTCTCTTAGGACCGTCAGCGCTACGCTCTGTCTTATTAAAAGCCATTGTAATGCCTCCTATTCAAATTAAACATTAGTTAAATGGCAGATCCTCATCTATTCCGTCCGGAATATTCATGAATCCGTCACCGGCAGGTGCGGCCTGATTCTGTGAAGGAGCTGTAAATCCCGAATCGCTTGCGGTATTGTCACCTCTGCTCTCAACAAACTCAGCTTCATCAACAACTACATCCGTTGTATAAACCTTAGCACCTTCCTTGTTGGTATAACTACCTGTCTGAATGTGTCCATAAACGCCTATGCGACGACCCTTGGTAAAGTA
>CADAPR010000038.1 GCA_902789785.1 uncultured Lachnospiraceae bacterium | reverse complement strand
CACACAGATCCGTCCTCTTGCTGCAGAAGTAGATCTTATACCCAGAGTTCACGGTTCTGCTATGTTCACCCGCGGACAGACACAGATCTGCAACGTTACTACACTCGCACCTCTTTCAGAGATGCAGAAGATCGATGGTCTTGATTCAAACGAGACAGCAAAGAGATATATGCACCAGTACAACTTCCCTGCATATTCTGTCGGCGAGACAAAGGTAAGCCGCGGTCCCGGACGTCGTGAGATCGGTCACGGTGCTCTTGCTGAGCGTGCACTTATCGCAGTCCTTCCTTCAGAGGAGGAATTCCCTTACTTCCTTCAGAGGAGGAATTCCCTTATGCAATAAGGACAGTATCAGAGACATTTGAGTCAAACGGTTCAACATCAATGGCTTCAACATGCGCAAGCTGCATGTCACTTATGGCTGCAGGCGTACCGATAAAGAAGATGGTAGCCGGTATCAGCTGCGGTCTTGTAACAGGCGATACAGATGACGATTTCGTTCTTCTTACAGATATCCAGGGTCTTGAGGACTTCTTCGGAGACATGGACTTCAAGGTAACAGGTACTACCGACGGTATCACAGCCATCCAGATGGATATCAAGATCCACGGTCTTACAAGACCTATAGTTGAAGGCGCTATCGCAAGATGCCGTGAAGCAAGACTCTACATCATGGATAACTGCATGAAGCCCGTTATTTCTGCTCCCAGAGAGACAGTCAACGAGTATGCTCCCAAGATCATATCTCTTCAGATCGATCCCGAGAAGATCGGCGAGGTTGTCGGCCAGAGAGGAAAGACGATCAACGAGATCATCGCTCGTACAGACGTTAAGATCGATATCACTGACGACGGCAAGGTTTCAGTATGCGGAACAGATGCTGCTATGATGGACAAGGCAGTAGAGATGATCAAGATCATCACAACAGACTTTGAGGCCGGACAGGTATTCAAGGGTGTTGTAGTAAGCATCAAGGAGTTCGGTGCATTCGTTGAGTTTGCTCCCGGCAAGGAAGGCATGGTACACATCTCAAAGATCTCTAAAGAGCGTATCAACCGCGTTGAGGATGTTCTTACACTTGGCGACAAGGTTACAGTTGTATGCCTCGGCAAGGACAAGATGGGCAGAATGAGCTTCTCAATGAAAGATGTAGCACAGGCATAATTAAATCTAAATTTGATTTTGACGGGGTTGGGTCATACGGTCCAACCCTGTTTTTACGAAAGGTAGACAGATGAGCAACATTGCTGAAGAGATAAACAAAAGACGCACCTTTGCGATCATCTCGCATCCCGATGCCGGAAAGACCACGCTTACGGAGAAGTTTCTTCTATACGGAGGAGCCATAAACCTTGCGGGATCGGTAAAGGGCAAAGCCACCGCCAGACATGCGGTCAGCGACTGGATGGAGATAGAAAAGGAAAGAGGTATCTCAGTAACAAGTTCGGTCCTGCAGTTTAATTACGGAGGTTATTGTATAAATATCCTTGATACTCCCGGTCACCAGGACTTTTCTGAGGATACATACAGAACGCTCATGGCAGCTGACAGCGCGGTCATGGTAATAGACGGCGCAAAGGGTGTCGAGCCTCAGACAAGAAAGCTTTTCAAGGTCTGCGGCATGAGAGGGATACCGATATTCACTTTCATCAACAAGATGGACAGAGATGCGAACGATACTTTCGAGCTTTTGGATGAGATCGAAAAGGAGCTTGGAATAGCAACATGTCCCGTCAACTGGCCCATAGGCTGCGGAAAGTCATTTAAAGGTGTATATGACAGACACAAGCAGACAGTGATCACATACTCGGATACCGAAAAGGGTACAAAGGAAGGCGAGACCACAGTCATTCCGATAAGTGACGAAGCAGCTGTTGAAGAAGCTGTAGGAACTGAAAGGAAACAGGTGCTATTTGATGAGATAGAGCTTCTTGACGGCGCCAGTGCCGAGTATGATCTGGATGCGATAAGAAGAGGAAAGCTCACTCCGGTATTTTTCGGATCCGCTCTCACAAACTTCGGTGTAGAGATATTCTTGCAGTACTTTTTACAGATGACAACGACTCCTCTTGCAAGGATGTCGAATGATGAACTCATAGATCCCGTAAAGAATGACTTTTCTGCCTTTGTGTTCAAGATACAGGCAAACATGAACAAGGCACATCGTGACAGGATCGCATTCATGAGGATATGCTCGGGAAAATATGAAGCGGATATGGATGTAAAGCATGTCCAGTCCGGAAAGGTGATGCGTCTTTCGCGTCCCCAGCAGATCATGGCCGATGAGAGAAAGATACTCGATGAGGCTTACGCCGGGGATATCATAGGCGTATTTGATCCCGGCATCTTTTCTATAGGCGATACGATATGCACTCCCAAAGCAGATATCAGATATGAGGGAATACCTACATTCGCACCCGAGCATTTCGCAAGAGTGCGCCAGATAGATACAATGAAGAGAAAGCAGTTTGTAAAGGGTATCACTCAGATAGCACAGGAAGGCGCCATCCAGATATTCCAGGAATTCAACACCGGAATGGAGGAGATAATAGTAGGCGTTGTAGGCGTGCTGCAGTTCGAGGTATTAAAGTACAGACTCGAGAATGAATACAACGTTGATATAAAGCTTGAACCGCTGCCTTACGAGCATATCAGATGGATAGTCTCATCTGAGACAGAGCTTGACAAGATAGTCGGTACGAGCGACATGAAGAAGATAAAGGATCTTAAGGACAGGCCGCTGCTTCTATTCATCAATGAATGGAGTGTGGGCATGACACTTGACAGAAACAAGGGATTAGAGCTGTCGGAATTCGGAACAGCCTAAAGGAGAGACAGTGAAAAGAGCACTGGTTATACTAGCGTTTTCAGTACTGATATTCGGTCTGATAATTTCATATGACATCACTCAGTGTGACGGACAGGTACTGATGCGCCATTTCATCAAGAGCGACTATGAACCGGTCCTTGAAGAAGCCTACGAGTATGAACCTATAAAGCCTGAAAAGACTACAGACAAGGGACAGGACTACTTCGGCGAGACGACAATAGAAAAGCAGGAAACTGAAATAACAGGTGATATTCCTGAAGAGATCGAAGAAGCCGTAGAGGATTATACAGAGGAAGATGCAAGCAGAGGATACGAGTACTACTTTGATCTGTTAAGCGATACGGAAAAGAATGTCTACAGGGCGATGTATCATGCCTTTGAAAACATCGAGAGCGGCAATGCGATACCGACTGTCGATGAGGAAGCCATGAACAGGGTGGCAAACTATATAAGGATGGACCATCCGGAATTCTTCTATGCGACAGATCTGGGATATACCCATTACACGATGGGAGGACAGGTTGTAAAGACCGTTCTTGCCGTCACCTATTCCGATTCAAAGGCTGCGATAAAAAATCAGCTAAGCTACATAGACGATCTTTCCGATCAGATCCTTTCTCTGATACCTGCAGGCGCCGATGACTACACCAAGGCCAAGGTCATCTATGAATGGATCATAGAAAACACTGATTACAGGCTCGATGCGCCCGACAACCAGTCAATGACTTCGGTATTCTACAATCATCAATCCGTGTGCGCGGGATATTCGAGAGCTTATCAGTATCTTCTAAACAAGGCAGGCGTTGATACGACGATAGTTGAAGGAAACTCTCTCATATCGGGAGAAAACCACGCATGGAACCTTGTAAAGCTGCCTGACGGATACTACTACGTGGACTGCACCTGGGGAGATGCCTCATACATGAAGAACGGCTTTAGCGGAGAACAGGTCGCGGGAATGAACTATGACTATCTGCTCGTAACGACAGACGAGATAAAAAGGACTCATTCTATCGCTCTTGAAAATCTGCTCCCTGCTTGTACTTCTACAGAAAACAACTACTATGTCCGTGAAGGACTGCTGTTTATGGATTATGACTACGATGCCATAAAGAACGTGTTTGACACAGCCATATCAGAGGGAAGACAGACGGTTTCGTTCAAATGCGCAAACCTTGAGGTATATGACAGGATAAGGCGCGAACTGATATCAAACAATGCGATATTTGACATGCTCGGAGAGGATGCCTCGACTATTTCATATGTGGAGGACGAGGAGCAAAGAACACTTTGTTTCTGGCTGTGATATATGATATAATTAACCTTGCTTAGGGTAATAGACTGAAAGGAATTTTGTGCCATGGAAAAGGAAGTAAATCAAAACGCTGTAACACATGATCAGGGTATAGGTACCGTTCAGATAGCCGATGATGTCATCGCGGTCATCGTAGGCATTGCCGCTACGGAAGTTGAAGGCATCGCAGCACTCGGAGACAACATCACAAACGAGCTGATGAACAAGGTCGGCATCAAAAATATATCAAAGGGCGTAAAGGTCAACATCGTTGAGAATAAGATCGATGTTGAAGTAAGCCTTACCGTCGGCTACGGCTACAACATTCCGGCTACCTGTGCAAAGGTTCAGGAAAAGATAAAGAATACGGTCGAGAACATGACCGGACTTAAGGTCACCGGAGTAAATGTAAGGATAACCGGTGTCGATATGCAAAAGGATTGATCGCATAAATGAGCAGAAGAGAACTCAGGGAACAGATATTCAAGTTGCTGTTCAGGATAGAATTTAACTCTGACGAGGAGATGAAGGCGCAGTGCGAACTGTTTTTTGACAGCCCCGATGAAGTCTTCTCACCGGAGGATGAGAAATACATCAAGGATAAATACGATCAGATCTATTCAAGGATTGAAGACATTGACAGACTGATCAATGAAAAGGCCAAGGGATGGGATTCCGACAGGATGGGCAAGGTAGAGCTCACCATCATAAGACTCGGAGTCTACGAGATAATGTATGATGACGATGTTCCTGAAAGCGTCGCCATCAATGAAGCGGTTGAACTTGCAAAGAAGTTCGGCCAGGACAAGTCGCACGGATTTGTCAATGCGGTGCTCGCCAAATTTGCACAACAGAGCTGACAGTAAGATAAGGTGATGGATTTTGCAGAAAGCATATACGGTTGCACAGATCAATTCATATATCAAAAATATGTTTTCGCAGGACTATCTGCTCAACGCAGTATCGGTAAAGGGCGAGATCAGCAACTGCAAGTATCATGCGTCCGGACATATATATTTTACATTGAAGGATAAGTCAAGCGTGCTTGCCTGTGTTATGTTTGCAGGCAACAGGACGAAGGGCTTATCTTTTCCTTTAAAAGAAGGCATGCAGGTCATCGTAAGCGGCAATATAGACATTTACGAGCGTGACGGAAAATATCAGCTGTATGCAAGAAATATAACCCAGGACGGGATAGGCGAGCTTTACGAAAAGTTTGAAAGATTAAAGAACGAACTCTCACAGAGAGGGATGTTCGATCCCATGTATAAAAAACCGATCCCTGCGCTTGTTAAAAGACTTGGCGTTGTGACTGCGCCAAACGGTGCGGCCATTAGGGATATCATAAGCATCTCAAAGGCAAGAAACCCCTATATCGAGATCATCCTTTATCCGGCTCTTGTTCAGGGCGAGGGTGCCGTCAACAGCATCGTTAAGGGAATAAAGATGCTTGAGATGATAGGCGTGGATGCGATGATAGTCGGAAGAGGAGGAGGCTCCCTTGAAGACCTGTGGGCCTTTAACGAGGAGGCTGTCGCACAGGCAATATTTGACTGTGACGTTCCCATCATTTCCGCAGTGGGACATGAGACCGATACGACTATCGCAGATTTTGTGGCCGATGTAAGAGCAGAGACTCCCTCAGCCGCAGCTCAGATAGCAGTCTGTCAGATAAAGAATGTGACGGAATCGATAGAAGCTCTAAGAAACAGACTTTATAAGAACATATCGGTAAGCATAGAGAGCAATAGAAACAGAGTAGAACTTAAAAAGAGCAATCTGTTAAGACTAAGTCCGAAAAGACAGATAGCCGACAGGCGGTTCAGACTCATGCAGGATGAGGAGCATCTGAAAAAATCAATGCTTGACATCATCTCGATGAAAAGACATGAGCTAATGATAAGAAGCGAGAGGCTTAACGGAGTATCTCCTCTTGAAAAGCTAAAGCAGGGATACTCATATGCAGTAGATGCAAACTCAAAGAACATAAACAGCATCGAAAGAGTAAACACAGGCGATTCATTTGATTTATATGTCACAGACGGCATAATAAGCGCTGCAGTGACCAAAAAGGAAAAGAAGGAAATCTGATGGAAGAAAAGAGATCACTTGAAGAAATGCTTTCTTCACTTGAAGAATGTGTAAACAGGATGGAATCGGGAGAACTCAGTCTCGAGCAGTCCTTTGAGGCTTTCAAAGAGGGCATAGAGCTAGTAAAGCAGTGCAACGAGAGCATAGATATGGTTGAAAAGGAAGTTGTTAAGCTGATGGACGACGGAAGCATCGAGCCGTTGGATGAGGTGGAGTAGATGACATTTAACGAAGAACTTGAGATCAAGGTAAAATATATCGAGAGCGTTATCGAAAAATATCTTCCCGAGGAAAAGGGATATGCAAAGACCGTAATCGAAGCCATGAACTACAGCATAAGAAGCGGCGGAAAGAGGATAAGACCCCTTTTAATGTTTGAAGCATACAGGCTCTTTGGCGGAGAGGACGATATCATCGAGCCCTTTATGGCAGCAATCGAGATGATACATACATATTCTCTCGTGCATGACGATCTTCCCTGCATGGATGATGACGAGTACAGGAGAGGAAGAAAGACTACTCATGCCGTATACGGAGAGGCTATGGGTGTCCTTGCCGGCGACGGACTTTTAAACTATGCGTTTGAGACGGCATGCAAGGCACTTGACAAGCTAAATGTCATAGCAGGCGCCGATTACAATGCGATGACTATCGCACGCGCCATTGGCATACTTGCCTCAAAGAGCGGCATCTACGGCATGATCGGCGGCCAGTGCGCCGATATAGAAGCTGAGAATCTTGAACCGGAACAGGTCACAGACAAGCTCATAAGATACATACATGAACACAAGACAGCGGCGCTCATTGAGAACGCTCTCATGATAGGCGCAGTCCTTGCCGGTGCGAATGAGATAAATCTGGCAAAGATGGAAAGAGTCGGACACAATGTCGGACTCGCATTCCAGATCCAGGATGACATCCTGGATGTCGAAGGCACATTTGAACAGCTTGGAAAGCCGATAGGATCGGATGAAAAGAACGGAAAGACGACATATGTATCGATAAACGGTCTTGAAAAGGCCAAGGCTGATGTAGAAGCACTCAGCAAGAGCGCCGTCAACATACTCAAGGATATGGGCGACGGCAACGAATTTTTGGAGGAATTCGTCATATATCTGGTGAATAGGACAAATTAGAGATGTTACTTGACAGTATACAAAAACCAAATGACATAAAGAACATAGATCCGAAGGACTATGACGAGCTCGCAGCCGAGATAAGACAGTTTCTTATAGAAAAGATATCCGTAAACGGCGGGCATCTTGGATCAAACCTCGGGGCCGTTGAGCTTACCATGGCTCTTCATCTGTCCCTTGATCTTCCAAAGGACAAGATCATATGGGACGTCGGACATCAGTCATATACGCACAAGCTCTTGACAGGGAGAAGGGAAGGCTTTGAGAACCTGCGAAAATTCGGAGGTATGAGCGGCTTTCCAAAGAGAAAAGAGAGCGACTGCGACTGCTTTGATACAGGCCACAGCTCAACTTCAATCTCTGCGGGACTCGGACTTGTAAAGGCAAGAGAGATACAGGGAACGGACGAGACCATCGTATCCGTTATAGGTGACGGATCCCTAACGGGCGGAATGGCATATGAGGCCTTAAACAACGCATCCCGCATGGATACCAATTTCATAATCATCCTAAATGACAACAACATGTCGATCTCCGAAAATGTCGGCGGGGTCAGCAAGTATCTAAATAACATACGAACAAGGGAAAACTATCAGAATCTAAAGGACAGCATTTATTATCCCCTGCTCGAAAAGAAGTACGGCCAGCCGATCATCGATTTTGTTAGAAAGACAAAGAATTCCATCAAGCAGCTGGTGGTTCCCGGCATGTTCTTTGAGGATATGGGAATAAAGTATCTCGGACCTGTTGACGGACATGATATAAAGGGACTCATCACCGTCATGAAGGAAGCAAAAAGATGCGAGACAAGCGTCCTTGTTCATGTCATCACCGAAAAAGGAAGAGGGTATGAGCCCGCTATACGACATCCTGCGAGATTTCACGGCGCAGAGCCTTTTGATATAGAGACAGGTCTTCCAAAAAAGAAAAAGGAGAAGGCTAATTATACAGATATATTCTCTACCGTGATGGTAAAGCTGGGTGCAAGGAATGAAAAGGTCGTTGCGATCACTGCAGCGATGCCTGACGGAACCGGCTTAAAGAGATTTCATAACGTTTATCCCGACAGATTCTTTGATGTGGGGATAGCAGAACAGCATGCCGTTACTTTTGCGGCAGGACTTGCTGCGGGAGGACTGATACCTATCGTTGCGGTATACTCATCATTCCTTCAGAGAGCATACGATCAGATACTTCATGATGTATGCATTCAGAATCTGCCTGTCGTATTTGCGATAGACAGGGCCGGACTTGTAGGAAGCGACGGAGAGACCCATCAGGGAATATTCGATCTTTCATATCTGTCGAGCATTCCGAACATGCACATAATAGCTCCTAAGAATAAATGGGAGCTTTCGGATATGATGAAGTTTGCCGTTTCAAGCAATGTCCCGATAGCTGTCAGATATCCCAGAGGTGAGGCATATGACGGCCTTAAGGAAATGAGAGCGCCGCTACAGATGGGAAAGAGCGAAGTGATCTTTAGAAGCGACAGTGCAAAGATCGCGCTGTTTGCACTCGGAAGCATGGTAAAGACAGCTATCGAGGTAAAAGAGATACTGAATAAGAAAAACATCGAAGTCACCGTCATAAATGCCAGATTTGCAAAGCCTGTCGATACGGATATGATAGATGAGCTTGCAAGAGACTATGAATGCATAGTCACAATGGAAGAGAATGTTGCAAACGGCGGACTGGGTGACAAGGTCCTTGAGCATCTGAATGAAACCAATGCCGATGTAAAGGTCTTGCAGATAGCAATACCCGATGAATATGTGGAGCATGGAAATGTAAGCCTGCTTCATAAGGAAGTCGGTATCGATGCCGATTCGATCGTTGAAAAGATAGAAAAGATATGAAAGAGCGTTTGGACGTATTACTTGTAAACAGGGGACTTGCCTCATCAAGAGAAAAGGCAAAGACTATCATCATGTCAGGGGATGTCTTTGTAAACGGTCAGAGAGAAGACAAGGCCGGATCGACATTTGACGATAAATGCGATATCGAAGTAAGAGGCAATAAGCTAAGATATGTCAGCAGAGGCGGATTAAAACTTGAAAAGGCCGTAAATGAATTTGGGCTTTCCTTTGACGGGATGACATGCATGGATATAGGAGCATCGACCGGCGGCTTTACCGACTGCATGCTGCAAAACGGTGCTAAAAAGGTCTATTCGATAGATGTTGGTCACGGACAGCTTGACTGGAAGCTTAGAAACGATGAGCGCGTCATCTGTATGGAAAAGACCAATTTCAGGTATATAAAGCCTGAAGATATAGGAGAGAAGATAGATTTTGCATCCTGCGATGTGAGCTTTATATCACTGACAAAGATACTGCTTGCGGCAAGAGCGCTTCTAAAGGATGAGGGCAGGATGGTGCTTTTAATAAAGCCTCAGTTTGAAGCCGGAAGAGAAAAAGTCGGCAAAAAGGGCGTTGTAAGAGATGAAGCGGTACATGTCGAGGTCATCGAAAAGATAGTGAGATTTGCCGATATATGCGGATTTGATATCTTAAGACTTGACTATTCTCCGATAAAGGGACCGGAAGGAAATATAGAATATCTGATATATCTTAGAAAGGACAGCTCTGAGGATGAAAGAGTTTTAAGCCTTGATGAAAAGAGCGCCGAAGATATCTTAAAAACAGATGAATATACACTTGACGAAGCTACGATATCAAGTATAAAGAGACTGGCTAAAAAAGCAGCAACCGACATAGAAAAAGAAGAATCATGAAAAACTTTCTTATAATCACAAATGACAAAAAAGATCCGCAGTATGCACTTACGCATGAGATCTCGGATTATATAGAAAAAAAGGGCGCATCAGCTCAGATAGCAGCCAAATCGATGGACGGGGAGAAGGGAAGCATCATCCCCGAAAATACTCCCATTGACTGCGTTTTGGTACTGGGCGGAGACGGCACTATGTTAAGAGCCGCAAAGGACATAATGGACAGACAGATCCCTATCCTTGGCATTAATCTGGGCACACTGGGATTTTTGGCGGATGTCGAAAAAGACAGATACAAGGAAGCCATAGATGCTCTTATCGCGGATAAGTTCTTCATCCAGGAAAGGATGATGCTAAAAGCCGTTATAGATCATGCAAACGGGCAAAGCGGCGAGGTAAATGCCGCATTAAACGACATAGTCGTAACAAAGAAGGATCTTGTAAAGATAATAAGGGTCGAGATATACGTAAACGGCCAGTATCTTTATTCGATAGATGCTGACGGCATCATCGCATCGACTCCGACAGGTTCTACAGGCTACAGCATGTCTGCGGGAGGACCCATAATCAATCCGAGCGCATCGTTAATCTCGATCACTCCCATATGCGCTCATACGATGAATATCAGGACCATCGTAGTCGGACCCGATGATATCGTAGAGTTTGTCATAGGCAAGGGAAGAGATGAAGATATCTTAAATGCCCAGGTAAGCTCCGACGGAGGAGCAGGCATAGCGGTAGTGACCGGAGACCGCATAAGGATTACAAGAGCCGGATATAACATCAAGCTCATAAAGACCGAAGAGACAAGCTTTTTGCAGACACTTAACAGAAAGATGTCCGGGTGAGGCCTGATACATGAAAAGAGAAAGACAAAACAGGATACTTGAACTCATAGAGAGCAGAGAGATAGCAACACAGGAGGAACTGGTAGATATATTAAGAAACGAGGGCTACAGCGTAACCCAGGCTACGGTTTCGAGAGATATAAACGAGCTGCATCTTGGCAAGCTTACCGGTGCGGGCGGAAAGAGAAAGATCGCCATAGCGCCTGTAGGCGATCTGCATCTGACCAATAAATACATCAGAGTATTAAGAGACGGATTCCTTTCAATGGACAGCGCACAGAACATACTCGTTGTAAAGACCGTTCCCGGAATGGCCATGGCCGTGGCCGCAAGCCTTGATGCCTTAAGGATGAAGGAAGTCGTAGGCTCTATCGCCGGTGACGATACCATCATGATGGCTATAAGGACAGTGGACGAGACTTACAGAGTGATGGACAAGATAAGGGAATATCTGTAAAAATGTGCCTGTAATGAGCATAAGGGAGCACATATGCTAGAAAGCTTACATGTTAAAAATCTGGCCCTGATAAAAGAGAGTGAAGTCTTTTTTTATCCGGGATTAAATATACTTTCGGGTGAGACCGGAGCCGGAAAATCCATTATACTCGGATCCATAAGACTGGCTCTTGGAGCTAAGGCAGGAAAGGAGTTTATCAGAAGCGGGGAGGAGTACGCACTGATAGAACTCATCTTTAAGAGCGATAAAAAAGAAGTGATCGACAGATTAAGGGAGTTTGATCTGCCTGTTGAGGATGACTATAGCATCTTCATCCAAAGAAAGATAATGGATGGCAGGAGTGTTGCAAAGATAAACGGCGAGACTGTGACCGGAAAGGCTCTAAAGAGCATCGCATCCCTTCTTATAAACATCCACGGACAGAACGACACCGCTCAGCTTCTTGATACAAAGAACTACCTTGACATACTTGATGAGTATGCCGGCCTTGAGATAGAGGATCTTTTAAGACATGTAGAAGAGAGCTTTTTAACATACTCATCACTTGTTAAGGAACTTGAGGAAAACGAATCACTTGATAAAAACAGAGACAGAGAGCTGTCGCTTGCAGAGTTTGAACTTAACGAGATAGACTCTGCAAATATAAAAGCGGGCGAGGATGATACACTTGAGGACAGATATCGCCTGATGAACAATTCAAAAAAGATAGTTGAAGCCATATCAAGGGCATATCAGGCTATCGATTCCGAAGGGGGCGTAAATGATACGCTCGATCATGCCCTGAGGGAAGTAAGGAGCGTACTCAGATATGATGATAAGATTTCAGATATCGAGTCACAGCTTTCCGATGCCGCAGATATAGTTGGACAGCTTAGATATTCAATGGATGAATACATGTCATCTCTTGAGTTTAGCGAAGCAGAGTTTAATGAGGTCGAAAACAGGCTTGATACGTTAAACCATTTAAAGAACAAGTACGGAAACAGCCTTGAAGATGTTCTTAAGTATGCCGAAGAAAAACGCGGATTCATTGAAAAGATGGCAGACTTTGGCTCATATATGGCCGATCTAAAGAAAAGACTTGAAAAGAGTAGGGATGTACTGCTCGGATGTTGCAGGCAGCTGACGGATGCAAGAAAGGAAAAGGCAAAGATCCTGTCTCTTGACCTTGAAAGAAATCTTAAGCAGTTAAATCGTGGTAAATGTTGTAAGTGATGAGGAAAACATCACGTCAAAGGGCTGTGACAGCGTAGACATCTTAGTTTCGTTCAATGTCGGAGAACCGGCCAGATCCCTAAGCATGGTCGCAAGCGGAGGCGAACTCTCAAGATTCATGCTTGCCTTAAAGGCGATAACTGCTGAAAAAGAGAGCATAGATACGCTCATTTTCGATGAGATCGATTCGGGGATAAGCGGTAAGACAGCCTGGAACGTGGCCGAAAAGATGAACGTGATAGGTATAGATCATCAGGTCATAGCGATAACACATTTAGCTCAGATAGCAGCCATGGCAGATTCTCATTGCCATGGCAGATTCTCATTATCTGATAGAAAAAAAATCAGATACAGATCGCACTCAGACTGATATAATAAAGCTAAGCGAAGATGAGAGTATAAATGAGATAGCAAGGCTTATGTCGAGCGATGTAACGACAAAGGCAAATATAGAAAGCGCAAGAGAACTTAAAGCACAAGCGAGGGTAAGTAAAAGACTATGAAGAACATTTTATTTGTGGCATCTGAGGGGGTTCCATTCATCAAGACAGGCGGACTTGCCGATGTAGTCGGCTCGCTCCCCAAATGCATTGACAAGAAATACTTTGATATCAGGGTGATACTTCCAAAGTATACATGCATGAAGCCCGAATTCAAGGAAATGCTTTCGTTCAAGCAGAACTTCTACATGGACTTCCACTGGAAGAATGCATATGTCGGAATTCTTGAGGCCGAATATGAAGGCATAAAGTTCTACTTCATCGATAACGAAGGATACTTCGGAGGAATGAGACCTTACTGCGATGATCCGCTGTGGGAGATAGAAAAATTCGCCTTCTTCAGCAAGGCTGCACTTTCCGCACTTCCTCTTATCGGTTTCAGACCCGATATCATACACTGTCATGACTGGCAGACGGGACTCATCCCCGTTTATCTTAAGGAGAGATTTGCGGGCAATGATTTCTTCAAGGGCATAAAGACCATAATGACTATCCATAACCTTAAGTTCCAGGGCAAATGGAGCATAAAGGATGTAAAGGAGATAACAGGTCTTTCTGACTACTATTTCACACCCGACAAGCTTGAGGCATACAAGGATGCAAACCTTTTAAAGGGAGGTATCGTATTTGCGGATGCCATAACGACTGTCAGCGAGACATATGCCGAGGAGATAAAGACACCGTTTTACGGTGAAGGCCTTGACGGACTCTTAAACAGCCGTGCAAATGATCTGAGAGGAATCGTAAACGGAATAGACTACAAGGATTTCAATCCGGAGACCGATCCTTATATAGAAAAGAAGTACAATGCAAGAGATTTCAGAAAGGAAAAGGTCAAGAACAAGCTAAAGCTTCAGGAAGAGCTTGGACTTAAAAAGGATGCGAACACCATGATGATCGGAATAGTTTCAAGACTAACCGATCAGAAAGGTTTTGATCTGATCGCATATGTGATGGATGAACTGTGCAGGGACAACATCCAGATCGTAGTACTCGGAACAGGTGAAGAGCGCTATGAGAACATGTTCAGACACTTTGACTGGAAGTATTCCGAAAAGGTAAGCGGAAACATCTATTATTCCGAGCCTTTGTCTCACAAGATATATGCCGCATGCGACGCGTTTTTGATGCCTTCACTGTTTGAGCCCTGCGGTCTGAGCCAGCTCATGGCATTAAGATACGGAACCGTTCCGATCGTAAGAGAGACAGGAGGTCTTAAGGATACTGTCGAGCCTTACAACGAATATGAGAGCAGCGGAACAGGATTCAGCTTTTTAAATTACAATGCTCATGAGATGCTAGGAACGATAAGATATGCAGAGCGCATCTATTATGACAAGAAGCGTGAATGGAACAAGATAATCGATCGCGGCATGAGCCGTGACTTCAGCTGGTACACATCAGCTGCCAAGTATCAGGCAATGTACGACTGGATGATAGGTTGACAGGCAAAAAACACGCAAATATAAAGGACCATCACTGTGCTTTACACAAGGATGGTCCTTTTTGATTATACGCGGTCGTCTGATTAGCTGACATGGACATTAAGCAGTGTGAGTCTGTATAAAGCCGGGCAGATTTGTTATAATGGATCAAAGCTATTTGCGAATCTTTCAGCACGGCGCGGGAAGAAAACCAAGAAAAAAAGACATGAGATAATATGCAGGGAATGTGACAGATTGCTAAGATAACACTTGTCAAAAGGAGATAACGCATGGATTTCCCCAAAGAGGAGCTACTGGAAAAATACGTTAATATCTATGAGAAGTATATCGCTGACTATATACCGGACTTTGATGTGAAGGATGGGACGACTCGTTACGTAAGGTTTAATGATGCTTGGAGAGAGCTTGATCCTTATGAAAAACTTTTAATCTGCAGGCTTTTAAACCGAAAAAATACCTTTCCGAAGAAACCATTACAGAAGCTTCCTAAAAATTCGGATCCCCAAAATTACGTTAAACTGAAATATGACAGTGACGGAAATCTGAAGGCTGCCCGTATAGGAGAAGGCAAAGCTCATGACATGGGCTTTGTTTACGTGTCGAAGCAGTTAACCATCGGGTATTCTCTTGATCATACACCTGGCGGTGAGATGATCTGGCGGCTGTATAATTTTGAATGGTATGAATATGATGATGCAGACAGACTTATCAGTGCGGAAATATTCAGGGGCTGTGGAAGTCCGAAGGATGACGTTATCATAAACAGTGAGTATTATGAATATGATGGTGACATTCTTTCTCATGCATGGTGTTTCCAGGAGTTTCAGAAATATCCGAATCAGATGACGTTTAATATGGTCAGACAGATGATACCGGATCGAATATTTAATCCGAATAAAACAGAATATACTTTTGAACGTGTTGATGATGGCTTGGAATATACCAGTAACTATTACTACCGAAAGTCTCAAAACATAACGAACAAAGGTCACGTATCTAAAGAAACGCTTTCTCATTTGGCAGAGAATGGAATGCGTTTGATCTGATCTTGGTTTTACAGAATAATCTTGAACAAATTTTAAGCTAAGGAGATTTTGCTATGGCATATGATGTCCACATTTTCAGAGGCAGGAATTGGTGGGAAGGAACTGATAAGCCCATTACAGAAGAAGAGATTCTTGCAGTAAACGGTGTAAAAAGAATAAGTGAAGTATCAGATGTTAATCCCCAAAATGGAGTTGCTGTCAGAGTTAGCGGAAATGATATGTTCTCGTTTGATAAAGCTATCATTATTCTGAGAAAAGGCATGCTGGATGTGTCGATCAGCAACGAAGAAGCAATAGAGATTCTCCGCCCTATTGCTGATGCACTTGGTGCAGTCATACAGGGTGATGAGGGTGAATATTATTAAT
>CADAPR010000037.1 GCA_902789785.1 uncultured Lachnospiraceae bacterium | reverse complement strand
TTACCTCTGTGATGATATCCGTAACTGTCAAGAAGCGCATCAATACCGTCTTTTGTTTCGTCAAAATGCTTTTTAACGTCTCCCGTCTGCATGAAATCCGTATCAAACCACTTATCCTTGTCATGCAGATCCTCTTGAAAGCAGAAATACTCGGGCATAAAATCCCATGCTATCCTGTCATTTCCGTTGATGGGATCCTTTATCCTGTAATGGAATTCCTTTAGCCAGTCATATGTGACAGGTGTTATATCGGGCCAGTTCTTTAAACTCGGTCTCATCGTATCCTGTGCTCTTCCCATAGGCGAGCAAAAGACCGCATCGGGCTTCCATCTCTTTGTCCTTGTTGCCAGGATTTCAGCTTCCCTGAATCCCTTTATGGTAAGGGAATCCTTCTCATAATCGGGTTCCCCGTGTCTTACAAATATCAATCTCATAACTTATCCGTCCATGTCTTAATTTGCGCATAATTTACGCACGCAAGATATATTATAACATATCAGTTAAAATACATGCTATAATTTCATCATAGGCAACGGGAAGGAGGCTGTTATGGAAAACGTGATGAATCTTATAAACCTTTGCAGAGGCCACAAGATATATCTGCAGACGCACAACATTCCGGATCCTGATGCGATAGGCGCGGCATTCGGACTTAAGGAGCTGCTAAAACGCTTTGATATAGATTCGACTATCTGCTATGACGGAAGCATAGACAAGCTAAGCTCATCAAAGATGCTAGATATCCTTAACATTGAGATGTATGCTGATGAAGACATTGCCGATGACATGAAAAAGGATGATTATATCATCTGCGTCGATTCACAGAAAAACGCAGGAAATATAACCGATCTTATAGGAAACGAGATAGCAGCCATCGACCATCATCCAACTACAAGTGTAAATGCAGGTGTTGAATATAAATACAAGGATATAAGATTCTTTGGATCGTGCTGTACCATAATAGCCATGTATTACATGGATCTTAATATATCACCCTCACCCGATGTAGCCACAGCGCTCCTTTACGGCTTAAGGATGGATACGCTGCAGTTTTCCCGCGGAGTATGCAGCGAGGATATAAGCGTATTTGCATTCCTTCATCCTTTGACTGACAGCGCAAAGCTTAAAAAGCTTGAGATGAACAACCTTGATTTTTCCGATCTTAAGGCATACGGCGCTGCGATCGAAAACATAAGAGTATTTGATTATCTGGGAATGGTCCATATACCGTTTGACTGTCCGGATTCCATGGTCGCGATCGTTGCTGATTTCATTCTTTCACTGATAGAGATTGATATCGCAGTAGTTTACTGTTCAAGAGAAGACGGGATAAAGTTTTCGATCCGTTCAGAGAGTGACACTGTGGATGCAGGCTGGCTGATAGAAGAAGCGCTCAGAGGAATCGGTTCGGGAGGAGGTCATCCCACCATGGCAGGCGGAAGGATATTTGAAAAGAATATCGCCGCACTCGGCGAATATCCCGATTCAGAGATAACAGAAAGGTTCTTAAGAGTCTTACACATCCCCTTCTAGCAGGGTATGCTTATCATTACATTAGTCTCAGTATCGTTCTTAGTCATCTCAACACTGCCGTTTACTAAAAGCTTAAGACGTGTGCGAGTATTTTCGAGTCCGACACCGAGTCGGGCTCTTTCTTTTTCAGAATAGTCTATCTTTTCAATATTGCTGTTTACAACGATTATATCGATGTGATCGTTCTCTTTCCTTGTTATGATCTTTATATAACCGCCGTTTTTGCCTATACCATGCTTTACAGCATTTTCCACTATGGGTTCAAGCGAGAGCGGAGGAATGGAAAAATCAGTGATATTCAGATCATATGTGATATCGATGGCATCATCATAGGAGGGCTGTACGAGACCTATAAATGCTTTTACATTCACAAGCTCCTCATCAAATGATATAAGATCATTGCTGTTCATCGCATAAACATGTCCCCTCAGATAGCTTACAAAGCTGTCTATCCCGGCTATCGCCCTTGACGGATCCCTTTTTATGAGAGCTCTTATAACATTCAATGAATTAAAGATGAAATGCGGACGTATCTGCTCCTGAAGCATATTTATCCTGTCCTGTGTTATCTTAAGTTCCTTTTCCGCTATATTTTCACGAAGAGACTGCTGATATACAGCTATCAGATATATGTAGTAGACAAGGACCGAGAGCGCGGATACCTCGTCAACATACCCGCTGACATTGGCAGTGGCCTCCAAGAGCATCGTAAGTATGATGGCGCAGGATATGAACACCAACAGAAGGGCTCTTGTACGGCTGTTTTCCTTAAAGCTCTTTACGGATACATACATAAATACTGCCAGATAGAATATCATGACATAATAGATCGTATATCCTAACGGCCCTCTTACATACTGATTGCTTACATTTATATGAAACCCGAGTCCTCCAGTAAGCGGAGAAGTTATATATACTAACGCATTTATCAGAGCAGGGATCGCAAGACGAAGCTTATGACGCATTCCCGGAGTTATGATCTGAAGCTCCAAAAGTATGATCAGAGGCTGTATGACGTAGTCTATTATCGAAACGACAGTCCTTAGCTTTATATGCCATGCCCTGTCAGCAGTTGCATAGGTATGAGTCACATCATAGGACCAGTCATTAAGAAAGTAGGTTGTTGCACTTATGATCACGATGACAGCTATAACGGGTACAAGACCGGATGAGGGTATCTTGTAATCTCTGAACGTAAAAAATACGATCACGAGTGTTACCGCGATAAGAACAGTCATGTAGTTTCTGGACAGAAATTCAATAAACATATTTAGATTATACCACGGTTGATCGCAAAATATGCACATTTTTAAAATCAAACGGGCTGACGGCTAAAAGCTTTCCTTCGAAACATCGTATTTAAGAATCACTGCCCTTTAACAAAAAAGGCCGTCCCCGTTATACGAGAACGACCTTTTAAATAATTTCAGTTTCTGTTAGTTAGAAGCCTTAGCTGCCTTTGCTGCCTTGATAGCTGCTGTGAGCTGAGGAACGATCTTGTTAAGATCACCTACTACACCGTAGTCAGCTACATCGAAGATAGGAGCATCCTCGTCCTTGTTGATAGCAACGATGATGTCTGATTCTTCCATACCTGCAACGTGCTGGATAGCACCTGAGATACCGATAGCGAAGTAAACGTTAGGTCTTACTGTCTTACCTGTCTGACCAACCTGCAGATCCTTGGGCTTCCAGCCTGAATCTACAACTGCACGTGAGCAGCTTACCTGACCGCCGATAGCATCTGCGAGCTCTTCAAGGATCTTGAAGTTCTCAGGAGAGCCAACACCACGTCCGCCTGAAACAAGGATCTTTGCATCCATGATATCCTTAACGTCTGAAACAGCCTTAACAACTTCCTTGACTGTAACGTATCTGTTGTTGGGTGTAAATCCGGGATTGTAGTTGATAACTTCTGCCTTTGCACCTGCAACGGGCTCGATCTTCTGCATAACACCGGGTCTTACTGTAGCCATCTGAGGACGGTTGTCAGGACATGCGATAGTAGCTATTGTGTTACCACCGAAAGCGGGACGTGTCATCAGAAGCTGGTTGTGAAGCTGTTCCTTGCCGGGAACTGCAACGAGCGGGAAGTCACCGATCTCAAGTACTGTACAGTCAGCTGTAAGACCTGTCTGAACTCTTGCTGAAACTGTAGGGCCAAGATCACGACCGATAGCTGTAGCACCGACTAAAACGATCTCAGGCTTGTACTCGTTTATTACAGAGCTGAGTGCATGTGCATAAGGCTCTGTTCTGTATACTTCCAATTCCTTATCATCTACTACGATAACCTTGTCTGCGCCGTACTCAGCGAGCTTGTCAACAAGATTTCCTACGTTATAACCGATCAAAACTGCTGTTACATCTGTATTAAGAGGAGCAGCCAATTCCTTAGCCTTGCCGAGCAGTTCGAAAGCGATGCCGCTTACTTCATTGTCGACCTGCTGAGCGAAGACATATACGCCTTTATACTGTGCGATTTCTTCTGGACTCATTTTCATATCTATTCACCATTCTCCTTTAATTAAATTACATGCTTCTCATCAAGCTTTCCAACGATATATGCAACTGCATCTTCGGGAGATTCGGGAACAACCTTCTCGCCTGCGCCCTTACGAACCTTGTCAGATGCCTTGGCAATCTTTGTGGGAGAACCGTTCAGACCAAGGTTTCCGTCTTCAACGTCCTTAAGATCTGCACGTCCCCAGGTAGTGATCTCTGCTTCACATGCATCGAAGATACCGCCGGGAGTCATGTAACGGGGATCGTTCAACTCAGAAAGTGCTGTGATAAGGCAGGGCATCTTAGCCTCTACCATATGATATCTGTCATCATACTGACGCTTAACTGTAACCTTGTCGCCGTCTACTGCTATCTCCTGTGCATAAGAGATTACCGGTATGCCAAGGTGCTCAGCGATCTGAGGTCCAACCTGAGCTGTATCACCATCGATAGCCTGACGGCCTGTGATGATGAGATCATACTCAAGATTTCTTATAGCACCTGCTATTGTTGTAGATGTAGCCCATGTATCAGCTCCACCAAGTACTCTGTCTGTTACGAGTACGCCCTTGTCAGCTCCCATAGCCATAGCTTCACGAAGAACGTCTGTAGCCTTGGGAAGACCCATTGTAAGTACGGTAACCTCTGCTCCGTACTGATCCTTTAATCTGAGTGCAGCTTCAAGACCTGCCTTGTCATCAGGGTTCATGATAGCTAACATTGCGCCTCTGTCAAGTGTTCCGTCGGGATTGAACTTAACACCGCCCTTTGTATCAGGAACCTGCTTTATACAAACGATGATTTTCACTTTAATTTCCTCCTACTTCAATAAGTTAGCAGAGATAACCATACGCTGAACTTCACTTGTTCCTTCGTAGATCTCTGTGATCTTAGCGTCACGCATCATACGCTCTACATCGTACTCCTTGATGTAGCCGTAACCACCATGAAGCTGTACTGCCTTTGTTGTAACTTCCATAGCTACCTCAGCCGCATAGAGCTTAGCCTGAGCAGCCTCGAATGAGTAAGAGATCTTAGGATTGGTCTTGAACTCATCCTTCTTGCGTGCAGCCTTATATACGAGGAGCTTAGCAGCCTCAACCTTTGTTGCCATGTCAGCAAGCTGGAACTGTGTGTTCTGGAACTGGCCGATAGCCTTGCCGAACTGCTTTCTCTCTTTTACATAGTTGATAGTTGTCTCAAGAGCACCCTCTGCAAGACCGAGAGCCTGTGCAGCGATACCGATACGACCGCCGTCAAGAGTATGCATAGCGATATTGAAGCCCTTGCCCTGTGCACCAAGGAGGTTCTCCTTAGGTATACGGCAATCCTGGAAGATCAACTCGTATGTAGATGAACCGCAGATACCCATCTTGTTTTCTTTTGTACCGAATGTGAATCCGGGTGTACCCTTTTCAACGATGAATGCTGAAATCTCTTTCATCATTCTGCCGCGCTTTTCAATCTTGCCTGTTACAGCGAAGATTACATATACATCTGCTTCCTTACCGTTTGTGATGAAGCACTTAGAACCGTTGAGTACCCATTCGTCGCCGTCAAGAACAGCCTTTGTCTGCTGACCCTGAGCGTCTGTACCTGCACCGGGCTCTGTAAGACCGAAAGCACCGAGCTTCTCGCCCTTTGCAAGCGGTACTACGTATTTCTGCTTCTGCTCTTCTGTACCAAATGTAAGAATAGGATCAACGCAAAGTGATGTATGAGCTGATACGATAACACCTGTTGTGCCACATACCTTTGAAAGCTCTTCAACACACATAGCGTATGTAAGGATGTCACATCCCTGTCCGCCGTACTCCTTCGGTACCGGAATACCAAGGAAGCCATACTTTGCCATCTTTTCTACTGTTTCTCTAGGAAATCTGTGCTGCTCGTCAACTTCCTGAGCAAGAGGCTTAACTTCGTTCTCGGCAAAATCCTTGAACAGCTGTCTAGCCATCTCATGTTGTTTACTTAATGTAAAATCCATGATTTAAAATCCTCCGTTATTTATTTAAACTTTTATTATTATCTGATCAAGCCTTGTCTGTTGCTGTCTTTGTTCTGTCTGCATTGTAGATGTAGAAGCCCTTGCCGCTCTTTACACCAAGGTTTCCGCCACGTACCATCTTTCTGATAAGAGGACATGCACGATACTTAGAATCGCCTGTCTCATTGTAGAGTACGTCCATGATAGCAAGGCAGATATCAAGACCTACGAAATCACCGAGCTCAAGGGGACCCATGGGATGATTAGCACCGAGCTTCATAGCTGCATCGATACCTTCGATATCAGAAACACCTTCCATCTTGATGAATGCTGCTTCATTGATCATGGGGATGAGGATACGGTTAACAACGAAACCAGCTGCCTCATTAACCTGAACGGGTGTCTTGCCGATCTCTTCTGAGATCTTCTTTATAGCATCAACAGTTGCCTCAGGTGTGTTAACGCCTGCGATAACCTCGATGAGCTTCATTCTGTCAGCAGGATTGAAGAAATGCATGCCGACCATAGGTCTGTTAAGACCGTTTCCGATCTCTGTGATAGAGAGTGATGATGTATTTGAAGCGAAGATACACTCGCTCTTGCAGATCTCGTCGAGCTCCTTGAATGTTGTCTTCTTAACTTCCATATTTTCAAATGCTGCTTCTACGATAAGGTCGCAGTCTGCGCAGAGGTTCTCCTTAAGACCGGGTGTGATCTTAGCGAGGATGCCGTCTACAACGTCCTGTGTCATCTTTCCTTTCTCAACAAGCTTTGCATATCCCTTGGCGATCTTGTCCTTACCGCCGTCAGCCCATTCCTGCTTGATATCGCAGAGAGCTACTTCATAACCTTCTGTCTGTGCAAAAGCCTTGGCAATGCCCTGGCCCATGGTACCTGCACCAATAACGCCTACTTTCATAGTTAAGCCTCCTTAAAATTTATCTTGATTATTTTATTACCTTTTTATCTGTTCTTGAAAGGAACTACCTTAAGCTTCTTTTCCTTGTCTTTCTCAAGGAAGTTGCCCATGCCTGCCTTCTGATCTTCTGTCTCGAAGCAGTCACCGAAAAGCTTTTCTTCTATAACTATAGCCTTGTCCATATCAACCTGAAGACCTTCGTTTATAGCCTTCTTGCAGTTGCGTACAGCAATGGGAGCCTGAGCTGCGATGCCTGCAGCCATCTTGTTTGCAGCTGCCATAAGAGCATCCTTTGCTGAAACGACTACTTCACCTGCTTCATTTGTCTCAGCTGAAACAACCTGGTTTACAAGACCGATCCTGTAAGCTTCTGCAGCCTTGATGTTGCGAGCAGTATAGATCATCTGCTTAGCCATGCCTGCACCTACCAAACGTGCAAGTCTCTGTGTTCCGCCAAATCCGGGTGTGATTCCGAGTCCTACCTCGGGCTGACCGAATACAGCATTGTCTGAACATATCCTTATATCACAGCTCATTGAGATCTCGCAGCCGCCGCCGAGTGCAAAACCGTTTACTGCAGCGATAACGGGGATGGGGAATGTCTCAAGCTTTCTGAATACGTCATTTCCCTTCTTTCCGAATGCTTCGCCTTCAGCCTTTGTAAGTGTGCTCATCTCTCCTATGTCAGCACCTGCAACAAAGCTCTTCTCGCCTGCGCCTGTAAGGATAAGGCATCTTACATTCTCAAGATCAACAGCATCAAGTGTAGCATCAAGCTCTTCAAGAACCTGTGAATTAAGTGCATTGAGTGCCTTTTCTCTGTTAATGGTGATAGTGCCGACTGCACCGTTTACCTCATATAAAATGTAATCCATAATCTCTCCTTTATTTCGTGCAACAAGCAGCTGCCCTTTTTACAGGGAGCTGCTTGCAGATTTCATTATTATATTAGTCCATCTCAACGATAGTAGCACAACCCATGCCGCCACCGATACACAGTGTAGCAAGACCCTTCTTTGCACCCTTCTTCTTCATCTCATGAAGGAGTGTTACAAGGATACGAGCACCTGATGCACCAACGGGATGTCCGAGTGCGATAGCTCCGCCGTTAGGATTGAGCTGCTTGTCAACATCGATTCCGAGATCCTTGCCGACTGCTACAGACTGAGCTGCGAATGCTTCGTTTGCCTCGATGATATCGAAGTCCTCGATCTTGTAGCCGGCCTTTGCCATAGCCTTTCTTGTAGCTGCAACAGGTCCGATACCCATGATTGTGGGATCAACGCCTGCAAGTGCACCTGCAACGAATGTAGCCATAGGCTTAACACCAAGCTCAGCTGCCTTTTCTTCGCTCATGAGAACGATAGCTGCAGCACCGTCATTGATTCCTGATGCATTACCTGCTGTAACGACACCGTCGGGATTAATAGGTTTAAGCTTAGCAAGACCTTCTATTGTAGAACCCTGTCTGGGACCTTCGTCTGTATCAAATACGACTACTTCTTTCTTCTTCTTTATCTCTACGGGAACAATCTCTTCCTTGAACTCGCCGTTCTCGATAGCTGCACATGCCTTTAACTGGCTCTTAAGTGCGAACTCATCAAGCTCTTCTCTTGTAAGGTTCCACTGCTTAGCAACATTGTCAGCTGTTGTGATCATGTGGTAGTCATTGAATGCATCCCACAAAGCATCCTTTACCATTGTATCAACAAGTCCGCCCTGGCTCTGGCTGGGCCACATCATTCTGTAGCCGTAACGTCCGTTGGGGATAGCGAAAGGTGCCATAGACATGTTTTCCATACCGCCTGCTACTACTACATCAGCATCTCCTGCCATGATCATCTGAGCTGCCTGGTTGACACAGTTAAGACCTGAACCGCATACTACGTTGATCGTAACAGCGGGAACTTCTATAGGAAGACCTGCCTTTATAGATGCCTGACGAGCCACGTTCTGTCCGAGACCTGCCTGGATAACACATCCCATGTATACCTGATCAACATCCTCAGGCTTAATACCTGCTCTGTTAACAGCCTCCTTGATAACGATTGCACCGAGCTGAGCTGCAGGTGTTGTGCTGAGTGAGCCGCCCATTGTTCCGATGGCTGTACGGCATGCACTGGCTATAACTACTTTCTTTGCCATATTTATGACTCCTTTCATATTTAAGTTACAACCCGTCTTTAACAGATTGTTATTTTTTTATCACATAGTGCTTAAATATTGTATCACAGATATATAAACGAGCGCAACGAAAAAGTTCCGCCGCATCATAGTTTTTTAAACTACCCGCGGCGGAACAGATTTCCTTCCTATATTATAATGTAGTCTTTAATACTCCGGCTCGATCAGTCCGTATGTATTTCCCTTTCTCTTGTATACCACATTTACCTGTCCTGTCTCCGCATTTACAAATACGAAGAAGTTATGTCCTGTAAGCTCCATCTGGATGCAGGCATCCTCGGCATACATAGGCTTGATGTCAAATTTCTTGCTTCTGACTATCTGGATCTCTTCTTCATCAACGAAGTCCTTCTCGATGAACTCCTGTCTGAAGTAATCCTTATTCTGTTGTTTCTCTATGAGTTTGTTCTTATATTTCTTTAACTGTCTCTCTATTATCTCTTCTACCAGATCGATCGATACGTACATATCGTTGCTTACCTGCTCTGATCTGATCACCGTTCCCTTAACCGGGATGGTTACTTCTATCTTCTGTCTCTCCTTTTCTACGCTTAGCGTTACATGTACTTCTGTGTCAGGCGTGAAGTACTTCTCCAATTTGCCGATCTTGTCTTCGATTGCACTCTTAAGCCCCTCTGTGATATCGATGTTTTTGCCGCTGATGATAAATTTCATATACATCAATCCCTTCTTGTTCAAGATTTGTCAAAACAAATTGAACCTTGTCTGACATGGATATATTTTACCACGTTTTCACATCATTTGTCTATATGGGGCTTAATATTCTGACAATTATTAATGTTTTCTTAAGTTTTCGCTATTTATAATTTTCCAGTCTTTTATTCAAAATGATGTATTTTTGACATTCTCAACAAAACAGTCGTTTGGTTCAAGCCTGTTTATAACATAACTAAATCGGTCAATTTTTTGTGTATAATGTGGATATCTTCGTGAATAAGTACATTTTTCGCTGTTTCATTGTGGATAACTTTGTTTCCTGTCGTGCTTTTTTCGTGCCTTCATTTGTGCATTTTTGTTAAAAATGCATATACGCGCTTCTGTCAATAGACATTTTTTGATTTTTTATTTTCAGATAAATTAACATACAATTAGATATTGACCGGGGACGTTTTTTAGCGTTAACCGTTGCAGTCGACAGCTAAAAAGAGCATAAAAATACCGGATATCATGAAGTTCCATGATATCCGGAAGTGTGTTTAGAATATTCTTCTTACACAAAGAGGTGTACGATATGTCGCATTTCCGACTACGATACCTGTCTTTGATGTAGATGCATGTACTATCTGACCGTTGCCTATGTAGATCCCTACATGGCCTGAATAGCAGATTATATCACCAGGCTGGGCATTCTCAAGTCCGCCCACATCATAGCCGACGCTTCTGTCACCTGATGATGAATGCGGCAGTGATACGCCGAAGTTTGCATATACGCTCATAACAAAGCCTGAGCAGTCAGTTCCCTGTGTCAGTGACGAACCGCCGAACACGTAAGGATTTCCGACAAACTGCAGTGCGAAGTTTGCGACATCAGTGCCGGCTCCGCTTCCGCTTGCCGCATACGACTGTGTCTGCGGCTTTTCCTGAGTCTGATTTGCAGCATTCTCTGCTGCCTGTGCTTCAGCTGCCGCTCTCTTTGCGGCTGCCGCAGCCGCTGCTGCATTGGCTCTGTCTCTTTCCTCTTTTTCCTTTTTGAGTCTGGCTTCTTCTTCAGCCTTTGACTCGGCTTTGACAAACTCTGTCTTAAGATCTACATAGTCGGTTGAGACATATCCGAAACCTTCTTCTATATCAACCTTTACCCATCCGTCGAGTTCTTCTGTGACTACAAGATCTTCTTCTATCGGAACCAGTCCGAGAACGCTTGCTTCAAGACTGGGCTCTTCTCTTACCTTCAAAGTAGTGGTGGTCACGGTCGCGATCCTTGTTCCGACCTCTCTGGCAACTTCTACTGCCTCATCGCCGGTAACACAGTACTCGCCTTTTACATAGCCGACACAGTTTCCTGACTGTATCTTGTACCATCCGTCAACTTCTTCGATAAAGTTTCCTGCAGATTTATCATAGAGTTTTCCGACAATCTCGCCGTCCTCGCTTGGAATACCTCTTACATTGACGTAATTGTCGACTCTGGCGATAACCAGATTGTAAAACTCCTCTTCTTCTTTAGTTTTCTCATCCACTACTATCTCGGGAATAACTGCTTCAACAACTTCCTTGTCAAGTGTTACGGTCGCTTTTGCAGTAGATGCACTGGCATCATCGAGCTTGACAATCGATGTGGGATTGCCCTGGCTTTCACCAACCAGATGTTTAACTTCGTCCTTTACCTCGCTTACGGTCACACCTTCTTCTACCTTGGTGCCAAAGCCCGCTGACGGAAGCATATTTGAAAGCTTCTCAGCGTGACTGCCGTATCCGCTAAGGCAAAATGTAATGCCTGCGGTGGCGATAAAGAGCAAAGTCTTTACCTTTTTGAGCTTCATAAATCACCTTTCAAACTTAGTCTGATCTAAACGCGAATTCCCTAATACATTACCACCATTTGATGTTATTGTCAACCTTGGGGCAATGTTATGTAATCTTACCTGTTGTTGAAGTACTCTGAAACAGAGGTGATAGCATTGGCTCCGTCGGCTGCCGCAGTGATTACCTGTCTGAGTTTTTTGGTCCTCAGATCCCCCGCTGCAAAGATGCCCTCTGTGCTTGTTATGCAGTCCTCTCCGGCTTTGATATAGCCGCTCTTGTCAAGCTCTACCACATCCTTAAAGAGCTCTGTATTGGGATCCATTCCCACTGCTATGAATATGCCGTTTATATCAAGCTCTGTAACCGACCCGCTCTTGATATTCTCAACCTTTATCCTGTTTACCGATCCTTCACCGATGATCTCTGTAACCCTGCTGTCATACACTATCTCGATGTTTTCAGTTTCCTTTACCTTGTCAGCAAGTACCTTTGCGCCTCTGAATTCATCTCTTCTATGTATAAGGTAGACTTTTGAGCATCCCTTTGCAAGAAACAGTGCATCCTCTAGGGCAACATCACCGCCGCCCACAACTGCGCATACCTTCTTTCTGAAAAAAGCTCCGTCACATGTGGCACAGTACGATACACCCATTCCTCTTAATTCTTCTTCTCCGGGGATGCCGAGCGCTCTGTGCTTTGCACCTGTTGCTATGATAAGGGCTTTTGAAACGTATTCAGCATCGTTTGCGTAAACATATATCAGGTCGTCTTTCTTTGTAACGCCTGTAACTGTAACATCGGCAAACTCTGTTCCCATCTCGGTCGCATGTTCCTTAAACTTCATTCCCATATCAAATCCGTTGATATGTATGAGTCCGGGATAATTATCAACCTCATATGTATTTACTATCTGTCCACCGCCCATTCCGGTCTCATCGATGACAAGAGTGTCAAGCCCTGCCCTCTTTGCATAGATCGCTGCCGTAAGTCCCGCAGGACCGGCTCCAATAATTATCAGATCTCTAATCTTTTCCATATCAGATATAACCTCCATCCATATTTATAACCTGACCCGTCATATATGCAGGACCGCTCACCAACATCCATACTGCTCTGGCGACTTCTTCCGCCGTTCCGAATCTCCCTACAGGGATGTCTTCTTCAAGTTCATGTCTTTCTTCTATATTAAATTCTATATTAAAGCACCTGTTCATATCGGTGTCTATCACGCCGCATGCGATCGCATTAACGCTTATCCCGCTTGGAGCAAGTTCCTTTGCAAGAGCTTTTGTGAATGCATCCACTCCGCCTTTGGAGGCACTGTACGCTACCTCCATCGAAGCGCCGCTTCCTCCCCACATAGAAGAAATGTTTATGATCCTTCCTTTCTTTCTTCCTATCATATATGGTATTGCCTGCCTGCATATATAGAATGCACTGCTTAGATTTGTCGAAATGACCTTGTTCCAGTCATCGACACTCATATCCTGTAACAGACCGATGTATGATATCCCGGCATTGTTTATGACGATGTCAAAATCCTTATGCTTTTCAAACAGTTTGTCGACCTCTTTGGGATCGCTTCCGTCACACAAAACGGCTTCGCAGCTTATATTGTGTTGACTGCTTAAGTCATTTGCTATATCTTGTAG
>CADAPR010000036.1 GCA_902789785.1 uncultured Lachnospiraceae bacterium | reverse complement strand
TAAGAAGGCAAATTGTGTGACAAAACGCCTTGAATTGGGGAATTGAAGATACAACAGCATACTGAAAGGAGTGACTTATGGAGTATACTACAAAGTTATTTGGCAAGATCGATGTTAATGAAGATAAGATCATTGAGTTTCCCGAAGGAATACTCGGATTTGAGAATCTCAAGAAATTTACATTGATGTTTGACAGTGAGAGCAGTTCACCGACAGGACTCAACTTCCTCGTTTCTTTGGATGAGCCTGCTTTTATGATGCCGGTCGTTCCGGCTATCGCAGTTAAGCCTGATTACTCACCGAGTATCACAGGCGATATCGAAAAGGCTATCGGACCTCTTACGGAAGACAACCTTCTCATTATGGTAACGATGACGATACCTTCAGATATCACGCAGATGACAGTAAATCTCAACGCTCCGATCATCATAAACAGTGAATCGAGAAAAGCTATTCAGTCTATAGTTGAGAATGAAGGATATGATATCAAATATCCGATCTATGAAAGCTTAAAGAAATAAATGTTTCAAGTTTGATGAGCCTGCATATACGCAGGCTCATTTTTTTGATCTAGACACAAATCTTTCACACATCCTACAAATTTTAGCCTCAAATACATGTCATTATTAATCCATACAATACATAACCGGTAAATGAAAGAGGTATAAGAATGCAGTTAAGACATGAATTAAAGCATGAGATAAGCATGTCGGATATGATCGCCATAAGACAGCGCATGAGAGCGATCGCAAAAAGCGATCCGCATGCTATAGACGGGAAGTATTTTATACGAAGTCTGTATTTTGATACTCCCGAAGACAGGGCTTTAATAGAAAAGCAGTCCGGCATAAGCCAAAGACAGAAGTTTAGGATCAGATATTACAACTATGATACATCGGTGATAAACCTGGAAAAGAAGTTAAAGAGCGGAGGGCTTGGATGCAAGATATCAGCTGGACTTGATGTAAAACAGGCTGAAAAGATCGTAAACGGTGATACGTCTTGGATGATGGATTCGGATAATGAACTGATAAGAGAGCTGTACAGCCTGATGGTCTCTGATCGACTTGGACCGAAGACTATAGTGGATTACACCAGAGAACCGTTTATTTACGGCCCCGGGAATGTCAGAGTAACGCTTGATTATAACATAAGAACCGGACTGCATCTGACGGATTTTTTAAACACGGAGTGTGTCACGGTAAGCGCTTCTTTCGGTACATGCATCATGGAGGTAAAATGGGATGACTACCTTCCTGACATCATCAGAGATGCTGTCAGGTTACCGCATTCAAGGACCGGCTCATTTTCCAAATATGAAGCATGCCGATTACCGGTGATATAGATCAAAAAATGATAAGATAGGAGATTATACAAATGACTTTTAATGACATCTTTAAATCAAGCTTTTTAGAAAATGTGACAAGCGTGAGCATATTCGATATGCTTATCGCCATGATACTGGCTTTTGCGATAGGAATGTTCATTTTTCTGGTATATAAGAAGACTTATCAGGGTGTGATGTACTCATCAAGCTTTGGCGTTACTTTGGTAGCGCTTACTATGATCACGACACTTGTAATACTTGCAGTAACCAGCAACGTAGTACTTTCACTGGGTATGGTCGGCGCCCTTTCTATCGTTCGATTCAGGACAGCTATAAAAGAGCCTCTGGACATAGCGTTTTTATTCTGGTCCATAGCGGTAGGTATCGTACTTGCTGCAGGGATCATCCCGCTAGCGGTATTCGGAAGTATCATAATAGGCGTTATACTTATTGTTTTTGTTAATAAAAAAACTTCTCTGATGCCCTATATAATCGTATTAAGCTGTGCCGGTCACGATGCAGAGACAAAGGCTAACGATTTTATCAGATCAAAAGTCAACAGGTTTGTTGTTAAGAGCAAGAGTGTACAGAAGGAAAACATCGAACTTAATATAGAGATAAGGCTAAAGGATGACAATACTGATTTTCTCAATGAACTGGCTGATATGGATGGCATAAAAAGCGCAGTCCTTGTAAGTTACAACGGAGAATATATGGGTTAGGGATATAATAGAAACCGCAATAATAATGTTAATTAGAAAAAGCAGATTTAACTGCCACATAACATCAGCTTTAATGGCTGATAAATTATATGGGTCATAGTCAATATGACCCATTTGTTTTATAAGGTGCAATGATGTTATAATTATGCAGGATTTACGTAGACTATATAAGACAGGAGATTATATGACAGAGATAAAGCAGAAGAGATTAACAGGTGAAAGAGCACTGTTTGCTGGAAGGGATCTTATGATAAAAGACTGTGTTTTTGAAGATGGTGAATCACCGTTAAAGGAGAGTCATGATATAAGCATCGAAAACAGTCTTTTTGGATGGAAGTATCCGCTGTGGTATTGCAAAAATGTAAGTGTAAACAACACAAACTGGCTTGAAACGGCAAGAGCGGGTGTATGGTATACCGATAATATAACCGTAAAAAACGCTCTGATCCAGGCACCTAAAAACTTCAGAAGATGCGACGGTGTGATGCTTAATGACGTTTCACTTACAAAAGCCTACGAGACATTCTGGAACTGCAAGAATGTGAAGCTTAAGAATGTGACTGCTGCAGGCGAGTATTTTGCGATGAACAGCGAAAACATTGATATAGAAGAGCTTAAGCTTGACGGCAATTATTCATTCGACGGATGCAAGAATGTTGTCATTAGGAATTCAACACTGCTCTCCAAGGATGCGTTCTGGAACAGCGAGAATATAACGGTATATGATTCATTCATATCAGGCGAGTATCTGGGGTGGAATTCAAAGAATCTCACATTTGTAAACTGCACGATAGAGAGCTTACAGGGCATGTGCTATATAGACAGTCTCGTTATGAAAAACTGCAAGCTTATCAATACGACTCTTGCGTTTGAGTATTCAAGTGTTGATGCGCTTATCACATCAAATATTGACAGTATACTAAACCCGTCATCCGGAGTGATAAAGGCAGAACATATCGGTGAACTCATACTCGAAAAGGATATGATAGATCCTTCAAAGACTAAGATCATATGTAACGATATAGATACTGAGAGCGATACAGTGGAGTGGAGAAGATGACATACGATTTTGATACAGTCATATCAAGAAAAAAAACGGCTTCCCTCAAGTGGGATGTGAAGGATAATGAGCTTCCCATGTGGGTGGCCGATATGGATTTTAAGACAGCCCCCGAGATCATTAATGATCTGGAAGACAGAGTATCTCACGGCATATTCGGATACAGTATCATAGAGGATGAGTGGTACGACGCATATATTTCATGGTGGAAGAAAAGACATGACTTTACTATTGAAAAGGAATGGCTGATTTTCTGTACAGGTGTGATACCGGCTATTTCATCGACTGTAAGAAAGCTTACGTCTCCAAACGAAAAAGTGGTCATTCAGACACCGGTCTATAATGTTTTCTTTAACTGTATCTTCAATAATGGATGCAGAGTATTACAGAATGAGCTCATCTATGAAGATGGTGAATATCGTATGGATTTTGAGGATCTTGAACAAAAGCTCTCCGATCCCCAGACAACTCTCATGATACTGTGCAATCCGCAGAACCCTTCGGGAAAGATATGGGATAAAGATACACTAAAAAGAGTTGGCAAGCTGTGTGTTAAATACAATGTTGCAGTGATAAGCGATGAGATACACTGCGATATCGTCACTCCTGGAAAGAAGTATGTACCGTTTGCTTCTGTTTCAACTGAATGCAGGGCATGCAGCATAACCTGCATTGCTCCGACAAAGGCATTTAATCTGGCAGGACTTCACAGTGCTGCTGTGTTTATTCCAAATCCCTATTTAAGACATAAGATATGGCGGGCATTAAATACCGATGAGGTAGCGGAACCCAATGCTTTTGCCATAACGGCGGCGGTGAGCGCATTCACAAAGGGAGAGCCGTGGCTTGATGCATTAAACAGATATATAGATGACAATCGCAAGATTACTGAAGACTATATTGATGAAAACATTCCGATGATAAAAACAGTTAGAGGAGAAGCAACCTATCTTATCTGGCTGGATATAAAAGAGATCACATCAAAGCTCTCAAAGTGCATCGATACAAAAAAACTCAGCAGATTTGTTGCACAATATGTTAGGGAAAAGACAGGTCTGTTTGTGACAGAGGGGGATGAATACGGCGATGCAGGAGAAGGATTTTTGAGGATCAATGTAGCATGTCCGAAAAGCATGCTCAAAGACGGGCTTGAAAGGCTTGAAAACGGCATAGATATGCTGGTTAAAGAGTATGATCTATGATATGATATAAGATAGTATTATAATTCGAGGTTCCCAATATGAACGGTTTGTTTGTGGATACAATATCATACGGAGAAGTCAATGCCATAAATGCATTCATAATGCTGGTATTCGGCCTGTGCGGTATCGCTTTTTTAAAAAGACTTCATGTGAAGATAAATAAATACGTGATAGGGTTATCTGCCATGTATATTTTAGCCATGGCCTGTGAGGCGGTTCACTATTATCGTGAAGGCAATATCGTATCCATGTATTCGGGAAATGCGAGAATGTATATCCTTATCAGCGTCATCTGTCAGCTGGTGGCAGCAGGCATGTGGCTTGCTTTTGTACATTCCCGTACCATTTCATCTAAAACTCTCAGAAGAGTGCTTACCGGTATTGGAATGACCATCAATATGCTGTTTATAGCCGGATGCATCGTTGTCTATGTGATAAATGACGATGTTGTGGACTGGGAGAATCGGATCGGTTCGGCCGGAGTACTCATATGGGCCGTAGAGTGTCTGATACTGATCATCTATACGATATCGCTTCTTCATGCTCTCAGTCTTTTCTTCAAGCCTGCATGGGTTGATAAAAGAAGAGCACTGGCAATGATAGCTTTTGTTCTGCCAATTAATATATTCAGCATCCTTCAGATCGTTACGGGAAGAGATTACAAGCCTATCGGATGGATGTTAGCATACACCCTCTATCTTTACATCAGAATGAACGATCTTGGCAGAGCGCAGAACCGTGAGCTGATCCATTTCTTAAGCATCATGGATTCGATAAAGGAAGAGTATCTTTGCATGATGTCGACAAGTTTAAGAGCGCATTAAACAGAGATAATATCAAGAGCAGGTTGGGAAGCCTCGATGATTTCATATTTGAATACAGAGCATACAAGGACGGCGAACTTGCTTCTTATGAGATGCATGTCTGGAAGGCCAAGGGAGAGAAAGAGTGCACGTATGTGGTACTGGGCTTTAAAGATGTCAGCGAAGAGAAACAAAGAAAGCTTGCTTCGCATAAAAACAGCATGATCTTGCAGAGCCTTGTTGAAGGCTTTGAGTATGTCTGCTATATAGATTTCGGAAATGAGACAATAGAGGAGTATCACACATCAAAGAGATTTGAATACTTCTTTGATATAGTTGGGGAGAAGGATCAGTTAAAGAAGTTTGATTCTATATTCAAACATGGAATGCCCGAAGAAGACTTTAACGACTTCCGTATCAGATTTAACAGAGATAACATACTTGATGAACTTTCAGAAAACGGCTCATACAGTATCGAGTGCAGGATGAATCTGGGCAGAGGAAGCAGGTATTATTCCGTCAAGGCACTTGCAGACAGGAGAAATCCCGAAGCGGTGATCATCGGTATTACCGATATAGACGAACAGATACGTGCCGAGATTGAGAAAAAAGAAAGAGCTCAGGAGAGAGAATACAGCATGCAGCTTGAGACTACGATCGCTGAGAGAACAGCGGAACTGCATGAGAAGGCCAAGTCTCTCAATCAGATAAATGAGGATATCATCGAACTTCTAGGTAACATCACTGAAGCCAGGGATGTTGAGAGCGGAGAGCACATAAAGCGCGTCAAAGGCTTTACCAATATCCTGGCAAGAAGGATAATGAAAGATTATCCGGAATACGGCTTAGATGAAGAAAAGATCTCGCTCATTACATCTGCGAGTGCGCTTCATGATGTCGGAAAGATCATGATACCGGATGCCATCCTAAGAAAGCCCGGAAGGTTCACACCTGAAGAGTTCAATCAGATGAAGCAGCATTGCGAAAGAGGCTGCGAGATACTAGAAAGAGCACCAAAGGGATGGGATGAGAGCTATCTTAATTTCAGCATGGAGATATGCAGAAGCCATCATGAGAAATGGGATGGAAAAGGTTATCCCAACGGACTTTGCGGTGATGAGATACCGATATCAGCACAGATCGTTTCCGTTGCTGACTGCTTTGATGCACTTACGACAAAGAGAGTATACAAGGATGCTTACACGCCAGAGCAGGCATTTGATATGATCATGAACGGTGAATGCGGAGCATTCTCACCTAAGGTCATGGAGGCATTTAAGAAAGCAAAGGATGAATTCAAGCTCCAGTTCCTTCATAAAGAAGAGATTCATGCGGCACCTGTTACCGGAACTGCCTATGCACTTTCCGATATCAGACTGCTTCTTGTTGAAGACAACAAGCTTACCAGAAAGATAACGACCGAGATTCTTTCTGAAGAGGGAGCTGTTGTTGTTTCGGTTGAAAACGGCAAGGCGGCGATCGACAATATTTCAGGCAAGGATGCGGTTGATTATGATGCCATCCTTATGGATCTTATGCTTCCCGATATGGACGGGTGGGATGTTGCTGCAAAGATAAAGGAGTGCGGAGTAAAGGGAGCGGATGAAGTCCCCATCATCGCCATATCATCAAGCAGTGACGAGATCATGAAGCAGAAGGCACTTGATGCAGGCATGGTAGCGTATATACCAAAACCTGTTTCTGTCTCTGCGCTTACAAAGATACTTATAAGGAGCATGAGAAGTGAACAGGATTCGCTCAAAAAGCGTCTTGAAGAGGTTGTAAAGAGAGCAAACAACGATCCGCTGACGGGAGTTAAGAATATCACGGCATATACTGAGGCTGTCGGTGAACTTACCAGAAAGATAGCCGATAAGGAAGAACCTGAATTTGCCATAGTTATGTGTGATGTTAATCACTTAAAGAGTATCAATGATACTTTCGGTCACCAGATGGGCGACAGATATATCAAGAACTGCAGCAAGCTCATATGCAAGACCTATGCGCACTCTCCGGTCTACAGGATAGGAGGAGATGAATTTGCTATAATCCTTACAGGAGAGGATTATGCAAAACGAAATGAGCTTATTGACGATATCGGAGAACGTATTGTCAAGGCAAGAGACATCGACAGCATCGAAAACGGCAAGGCAAGTCTTGCTGTAGGCATGTCTGTATTTAATCCATATACTGATTTCAGTGTTGCGACTGTTGCCAAGAGAGCGGATGATTCCATGTATGTCAATAAACGTATGATGGAATATGACGGTACATATAATTAACTCTATTGCATCGTTTAGACTGTTGTGCTATAGTAATTGAGTTTTGAAAAAGGTTTTATTGAGGAAAGATTATGGTACAGTCAAGAGACGATGTAAGAAATGTTGCGATCATAGCTCATGTTGATCACGGTAAGACAACACTGGTAGACGAGCTTCTTAAACAGAGCGGTATATTCAGAGAGAATCAGGAAGTGGCTGAAAGAGTCATGGATTCAAATGATATCGAAAGAGAACGCGGTATCACTATCCTGTCTAAGAATACTGCTATAAATTACAAAGGAACAAAGATCAATATCATAGATACACCCGGACACGCAGACTTCGGAGGAGAGGTTGAGCGTGTTCTTAAGATGGTAAACGGTGTAATCCTAGTTGTCGATGCTTTCGAAGGCGTTATGCCGCAGACAAAGTTCGTTTTAAGCAAGGCACTCGAACTCAAACTCCCAGTTATTGTATGTATAAATAAGATCGACAGACCGGAGGCAAGACCTCAGGAAGTAATTGACGAGGTGCTTGAACTGTTCATGGATCTTGATGCAAGTGATGAACAGCTTGACTGCCCGTTTGTTTTCGCATCTGCAAAATCAGGTATAGCAAGCCTTGATGCCGATGTAAAGGGAACAGATATGGTACCTCTGTTTGAAACGATCATAGACTATATACCTGCGCCAAGCGGAGATCCTGACAAAGGTACGCAGGTTTTGATAAGTACCATCGATTATAACGAGTATGTCGGAAGAATAGGCGTAGGCAAGGTTGACAACGGAACCATAAAGGTTAATCAGGATGTTGTTATAGTGAACCACCATGAGCCTGACAAGGCCGTAAAGGTAAAGGTCAGCAAGCTTTATGAGTTTGAAGGATTAAACAAGGTTGAGGTAAAGGAAGCTACCATAGGTTCTATTGTTGCTATCTCCGGTATAGCAGATATTCATATAGGGGATACCCTGTGTTCTCCGGACGCTATAGAACCGATACCGTTCCAGAAGATATCCGAGCCTACTATTGCCATGAACTTCATGGTTAACGATTCACCGCTGGCAGGTCAGGAAGGCAAATATATAACTTCAAGACATATCAGAGACAGACTGTTTAGGGAACTCAATACGGACGTATCATTAAGAGTTGAAGAGACAGACAGCACGGATGTATTCAAGGTGAGTGGAAGAGGCGAGCTGCATCTTTCTGTACTGATCGAGAACATGCGCCGTGAAGGATATGAATTTGCAGTATCTAAGGCTGAAGTCCTTTACAAATACAATGAGAGAAATCAGAAGCTGGAACCCATGGAGACCGCGTTTGTTGACGTTCCCGAAGAGTTTTCCGGAAACGTTATACAGAAGCTTTCATCTAGAAAGGGCGAGCTGCTTGGAATGACTTCCATTAACGGAGGATACACAAGACTGCAGTTTTCTATTCCCTCAAGAGGTCTTATAGGCTACAGAGGTGAATTCATGACCGATACAAAGGGTAATGGTATCCTTAATACGAGCTTTGACGGATACGGTCCTTACAAAGGTGACATGATGTACAGAAAGCAGGGCTCTCTGATCGCATTCGAGGCAGGAGAAGCTATCACTTACGGTCTGTACAATGCCCAGGACAGAGGGACTCTATTCATCGAGCCCGGTGAGAAGGTTTATGCCGGAATGGTAGTCGGCCAGACAGGAAAAGCTGAAGACATCGAGATCAACGTCTGCAAAAAGAAGCAGCTGACCAATACAAGAAGCTCTAGCGCCGATGAAGCTTTAAGACTCTCTCCCAAGAAAGTCTTAAGTCTTGAGCAGGCACTTGAATTCATCGATACCGATGAACTTTTAGAGGTTACGCCAAAGAATCTTCGCATCAGAAAAAAGATACTTGATTCTACTTTAAGAAAACGTGACATGATAAACAGAAAGAACGCCATAGGCTGATTTATACTTGAAAATGCTTTATGCATTTGATATACTTTACTTCGGTCACTGACCGATGAGCTGGTGTGTCGGAATGGCAGACGATGCAGACTCAAAATCTGTTGCGGGTAACCGCGTGTGGGTTCAAGTCCCACCACCAGCAGTGCTTAAGCTCGTTTTTACGGGCTTTTATTTATATATAACAAGGAGAAGACTTTGAGTTCGCAACAAACCGTTAAACTCATAATAATCATAGTTTTGGTACTGCTTTCTGCGTTCTTTTCATCGGCTGAGACAGCTCTCTCCACTGTAGGAGAGATAAAAGTAAGGTCGCTTGTTGAGGAAAAGAAGAGAGGAGCACGATTGCTTTTGGGCATCCTTCAAAACTACAGCAAGATGCTCAGTGCGATCCTTATCGGCAACAACATAGTAAATCTGGCGGCTTCCGCACTTGTGACCGTATTTACCATGGAGCTGTGGGGCAATGCTGCCATTTCGCTGGGAACTGGAATACTGACAATAGTTGTTCTGCTCTTTGGCGAGATCATCCCAAAGAATGCTGCAAAGATAAAGGCACAGAAGATCGCACTGATATATGCGCCGATCATATATGCCCTTATGTGGATAATGACTCCTGTCATATTCATTGTGGACAAGGTAGCTGCTTTTATCATGTTCTGTTTGAGGATAGATCCGAATGCCAAAAGCGCTATAACTGAAGCAGAGCTTCGTACATATGTTGATGCCAGCCATGAGGACGGAGTTATAGAGTCAGGTGAAAAGGTCATGATAAACAACGTGTTTGACTTTTCGGATTCTGTGGCCAAGGATATCATGGTGCCGAGGATAGACATGGTCTGTGTCGAGGAAAAGGCAAAATATGACGAAGTTTTAGAGGTGTTCAAGCAGTATATGTACACCAGGATACCTGTTTACAGAGATGAGCCTGATAATGTCATAGGTCTTATAAACGTAAAGGATTTTATACTTGTAGAAGACAAGAGAAGCTTTGCCATATCCGATATCTTAAGGGAAACATATTTTACTTATGAATATAAGAAGACGGCGGATCTTTTGATGGAACTGAGAAAAACTCCTTTCAGTATGGCTTTTGTGCTGAGCGAATACGGCGTATGTGTCGGCATGGTGACGCTTGAGGATCTGCTTGAGGAGATAGTAGGCGAGATAAGAGATGAATACGATGCGGATGAAGAGGAGTTCTTCAAGAAGGTTGAGAAGAATGCCTACCTTATCGATGCCAGCAGAAAGATAGACGATGTTAACGATGAGCTCGGATTAAAGCTTGACAGCGAGGATTACGATTCGATCGGCGGTCTTGTCATCCAGATACTGGATCGTATGCCTCAAAGAGGTGATGAGGTTGTCACTCCCGAGGGCATAAAGATCAAAGTTCAGTCTATCGATGAGAACAGGATAAAGAAAGTATTGCTCAGGATACCTGAGAATTAAGTTGCTAAGAACAAAAAAATATGCTATAGTGAACAGGATTATTGGTATAGTATCAATCCAATCTTAGGAGGAATCATTATTTATGAAGCACATTAAGACTTTGGAAACAAGAAACCTTAAGGAGTCTATGAAGAAGGGCGGATGCGGCGAGTGCCAGACATCATGCCAGTCAGCATGCAAGACAAGCTGCACGGTCGGCAACCAGAGCTGTGAGAAGTTAAAATAATAGCATTTCTGAATTTTTAGAAACTATTCAAACTCGAAGTCAAAGATGGCTTCGAGTTTGTTTTGGGTTGAGGTTTTTATGATCCATCAGTACAAGAACAACGGTTACAATATAGTCCTGGACGTAAACAGCGGTTCTGTTCATATAGTGGATGACTGTGTCTATGACATGGTACCATTGCTTGAGGCCATAGTAAAATCCGGAGTCACAGGAGAAACGGCTATAGAAGCTGTATGCATGGCCTGCGAGAATACCAAGTACAGTTCACAGGATGTGAGAGAAGCCGTAACGGAGCTGCTCGAACTATACGAGGCGGGACAGCTTTATACAGATGATATATATGAGAATTATATAATAGATTTCAAGAAGAGACAGACTGTGGTAAAGGCTCTGTGTCTGCATATCGCTCATGACTGCAATCTTGCATGTGAATACTGCTTTGCCAGCGAGGGCGAATACCATGGCAAGCGTGCTCTAATGAGTTTCGAGACAGGAAAGAAGGCACTTGATTTTTTGGTTGCCAATTCCGGGAACAGGGTAAATCTCGAGGTTGACTTTTTCGGAGGCGAACCGTTACTTAACTGGGATGTCGTTAAAAGACTCGTTGAGTACGGTCGAAGCATCGAAGAGGCGAACAATAAGAAATTCAGGTTTACTCTTACAACAAACGGAGTGTTGCTTGATGATGATATCATCGAGTTTGCAAATAAAGAGATGGCCAATGTCGTTTGCAGCATAGACGGCAGAAAAGAGATCAATGACAAGAAGCGTCCTTTCAGAGGCGGACAGGGCAGCTATGATATCATAGTCCCTAAGTTTAAGAAGGTAGCCGAGAGCAGAGATCAGATGAATTACTATGTAAGAGGTACGTTTACCCATGACAATCTCGATTTCAGCGAGGATGTAAAGCATCTTGTCGATCTTGGGTTTAAACAGATCTCCGTGGAGCCTGTTGTAGCCCGTCCTGAGGACAGTTATGCGCTAAGGGATGAGGATGTGCCCAAGATCATGGAAGAGTATGACAAGCTTGCCAAGTTCATCATTGAGAGAAGAAAGACTTCAGAGGCTGTAAATTTCTTTCATTTTATGATAGACTTAAGCGGTGGTCCGTGTGTAGCCAAAAGGCTTTCGGGATGCGGCTCGGGTACTGAGTATCTTGCAGTCACACCGTGGGGAGATCTTTATCCTTGTCATCAGTTTGTCGGCAACGAGGATTTTCTGATGGGCAATGTTGATGAAGGAATAACACGCACTGACATTAGAGATGAATTCAAGACATGCAATGTGTATGCCAAGGAAAAGTGCAAAAAATGCTTTGCAAAGTTTTACTGCAGCGGCGGATGCGCAGCAAACTCCTATAACTTCCACGGCAACATCAACGATGCTTATGACCTTGGATGTGAACTTCAGAGAAAACGTATAGAATGTGCGATTATGATAAAGGCGGCTATCGCCGATTGGGAGGAAGAAAAAGATGAGTAAGAAAAACGGTATCATAACACTGCTCGTTATGCTGGCTGTTTTAGTCGGAGGAATATATGCAAGTATCTACGGCATAGATTCAAACGGTTCGGGCAGTGCGGCAAACATCAAGCAGGGCCTTGATCTTGCCGGCGGTGTCAGCATCACATATCAGGCTGTCGGTACTGAGGAACCGACCAAGGAGGATATGGCGGACACGATCTACAAGCTGCAGAAGCGTGTGGAAGGATACTCTACTGAGGCTCAGGTTTATCAGGAGGGAAGCGATAGGATCAATATCGAGATCCCCGGCGTATCTGATGCGAATGCGGTTTTAGAGGAACTTGGAAAACCCGGTTCACTGTTCTTTACAGACAAGGACGGAAACGAGATACTGTCAGGTACAGATGTAGCCGATGCTCAGGCAGGATATCAGAAGGACAACATGAACAACCAGGAGGTTGTCGTACAGCTTACCTTCACACCGGAAGGCACAAAGGCATTTGCTGATGCTACTACAAAGGCTGTTGCAAATCATGATGTCATATATATCATATACGATGGCGAGATAGTAAGTGCTCCTGCTGTTCAGGCAGCGATCACAGACGGAAGAGCCATAATCACCGGAAGCAAGACATTCGAGGAAGCAGAAAGACTTGCATCAACGATCCGTATCGGTGGACTCAAGCTTGAACTTGAGGAGTTAAGAAGTAACGTTGTAGGTGCTCAGCTTGGTTCCGAGGCCATAAAGACCAGCCTTTATGCTGCAGCGATTGGTTTCGGTATCGTAGCAGTATTCATGATAGCTGTTTACTTCATACCGGGTCTTGCATCAGTCATCGCTCTTGCTATCTATGTATGTCTTACGATTTTGATGCTGAATGCATTTGAAGTGACACTTACACTTCCGGGTATTGCAGGTATCATCCTTTCAATAGGTATGGCTGTAGATGCAAACGTTATCATCTTTGCTCGTATCAGAGAAGAGATCGCAACCGGAAAGACAGTAAGTTCTTCTATAAAGATAGGTTTCCAGAAGGCTCTTTCAGCCATCTTAGACGGAAATATCACTACACTTATCGCAGCGCTTGTTTTAGGAGCCATGGGTACCGGTTCTGTCAAGGGATTTGCTCAGACACTCGGACTTGGTATCGTTATATCGATGTTCACGGCTCTTGTTATAAGCAGACTCATACTGAACGCATTCTATGCTATCGGTATTAAGGATGAGAAATTCTACGGCAAGGCAAAGGATAGAAAACAGGTAGATTTCCTGTCAAAGAAAGTGATCTTTATCGTTATCTCTCTTGTATGCATCCTTTCCGGATTTGTATTCATGGGAGTAAACAAGAACTCAATAGGAGATGTGCTCAATTATTCACTTGAGTTTAAAGGCGGTACATCTACCAATGTTACATTTAATGAAGATCTTGCACTTGCAGATATAGACTCAAAAGTCATCCCTGTGATCTCGCAGGCGATCGGCGGAGGCACTGTACAGGCGCAAAAGGTTCAGGGCTCAAATGAAGTGATCTTCAAGACATCTACATTGAACGTATCTCAGAGAGAGGCTATGCAGACAGCTCTTGTCGATAATTTCAAAGTTGATGCCGGAAAGATAACCGCTGAATCCATTTCTTCTACCATCTCAAGTGAGATGAGAAGCGATGCGATCGTAGCCGTGATCGTAGCTACCATATGCATGCTGATCTATATCTGGTTCAGATTCAAGGATATACGTTTTGCGGCAAGTTCGGTGCTTGCTCTGTGTCATGACGTACTTGTTGTTCTTGCTTTCTATGCGGCAGCTAAGATAAGCGTAGGATCAACGTTCATCGCATGTATGCTTACGATAGTTGGTTACTCTATCAATGCGACGATCGTTATATTCGACAGAATAAGAGAGAATCTCGCTGTTAAGAGCAAGAAGGAGACTCTAAAGGATCTTGTCAACAGATGTATCAACCAGACGCTTTCACGAAGCATCTTCACATCATTTACTACATTTGTCATGGTTGCTGCACTGTATGTATTCGGTGTAACGAGCATCAAGGAATTTGCCCTTCCGCTCATGGTCGGCATCCTGGTAGGTACTTATTCTTCAGTCTGCCTGACCGGTGCGATGTGGTTCATCTTCAGGACCAAGTTTACTAAGGGCGATTCAAAAAAGGAAGCAAAGAAAGAAGCAAAGAATTAAGAATACAATTACAAAAAGGATGAGCCAAGGCTCATCCTTTTTTGCTAACTTAAGGGTATAAATATGTCAAAATGGATGGTATCCTCAAAAAAATGCGATTTCAAGCAGATAGGTGAAGAACTCGGAATAGATCAGGTCGTGGTTCGCATAATGCGAAACAGAGACATGACCGATATTTCGCAGATGAAGAGCTTTTTATACGGCGGAGAAGAACTCTTTCACAGCTATGAGTACATGAAGGATGTAGACAAGGCTGTAGATATCCTGCTTGATAAGATAGACGAGAACGCAAAGATCAGGATAATAGGAGACTATGACGTAGACGGTATCATGTCAACATATATCCTGTGGAAAGGGCTCAGTAAATGCGGTGCTAATGTTGATACAGTCATACCGCACAGAGTAAGGGACGGATACGGGATCAATACCGCCTTTATCGAGGATGCTGCAAAGGATGGCATAGACACCGTGATCACCTGCGATAACGGTATCGCAGCGTCGGATGCCTGTGATCTTGCGCTTGAACACGGGATAACCTGTATCATCACAGATCATCATGAGATACCCTATGAAATGATCGATTCAAAAAAGAGATACATACTTCCAAGCGCACCGGCTGTCATAGATCCCAAGCAGGATGACTGCATGTATCCTTACAAGAATATCTGCGGAGCTGTTGTGGCACTTCGAGTGATCGAGGCATTGTTTGATGCGATCGGGGAGCAGACAGATGATCTTGAGGAATTGAGAGAGCTGGCCGGATTTGCAACCGTATGCGACGTGATGGAGCTTAAGGATGAGAACAGGGTACTTGTAAAGAATACATTAAAAAACCTAAAGAACAGTAAAAACGTCGGCATGCGTGCACTCATAAAGGTGTGCGGACTTGAGGACCGAATTATAAGCTCTCACAGCATAGGATTCATCCTCGGACCATGCATCAACGCGACTGGAAGGCTTGACAGTGCTGATCTTTCTCTTGAGCTTTTGCAGTGCAGTACTATTGAGGATGCGATCGTAATAGCAAATGAACTTAAAATGTTAAACGAAAATCGCAAGGCACTTACGGAACAGGGACTGATTAATGCGTTAAAGATTATAGATGATGAGCATATTTTTGAACAAAAGGTAATGGTAGTATACATGCCGGATCTGCATGAGAGCCTTGCTGGAATCGTAGCCGGACGTATAAAGGAAAAGTATAAGAAGCCTGTATTTGTCATAACAGGAACAGATAAAACGCTTAAGGGAAGCGCAAGGAGCATACCTGCATATCATATCTATGAGGCTATGACGAAGATATCCGATCTGTTTGAAAAATTCGGCGGCCATGCAATGGCGGCGGGATTCTCACTGCCTAAAGAAAATCTTGATGAATTCAGAAAGAGGATAAATGACAACTGCAGTTTAAATGAGGATGATTATGAAGAAAAGATCGTCATAGATGTTCCTATGCCGATGAGATATGTGACTTCTTCTTTAATAGAGCAGCTTTCATGCCTTGAGCCTTTCGGACTTGGAAATGAAAAACCCATATTTGCCGAAAAGGATGTCGAACTGCTAAGCTGTCGTCTCATGGGATCAATGCAGGATATGGCAAGATTTAGTGTGCGCACCAAGGATGGGTTTAAGGCTGAGATGATCGTCTTTAGAAATGCAAACGACATGCTCTTTGCAATAGAAAAAAAATACGGTAGCAATGCTTTAAAGGAGTTAATGGAGTCAAGAGCAAAAGGGATACTTATGGATGTTATCTATTATCCTTCTATAAATGAGTATCAGGGCAGAAAGACTATACAGTTTGTTGTCGGGGACTATAAGTGATCAGGCAAAATATGATATATTAATTAAGAGGAGGTCCATAGATGTTTTCAAAGATAATAATTAACATAAGCGTTGAAAATCTGGATCGCCCTTTTACCTACAGGATCCCTGAAAGACTGACAGACAGGTGTCATCCGGGAACGAAGGTCTTAGTACCATTTGGCAATTCAAACCGTATGATAGAAGGCTATATTTTGGAGATCACCGATCATGCGGATATAGATGAAAGCAAGATAAAGGATATCGATTCTGTCGTTGTGGAGCAGTCAGCGAATGAATCAAGACTTATAGAGCTTGCGGCATTTATAAAAGAGCAGTACGGATCCACGATGAATGCCGCGCTTAAGACCGTGCTTCCGATCAAGAGAGCATATAAGCCAAAGGAAAAAAAGACGATCGAGGCAAAGGCTGATACAGATGTGATAATCGATGCATACTCGCAGGCTCAAAGAAAGAAGCAGTATGCAAAGGCAAGACTTTTGCATGAACTCATAGAGGAAACGGTTTTAGACTATACGTTGGTCACATCAAAGCTTAAGGTGAGTACGGCTACCATAAGCTCTCTTGAAAAAGCCGGGATCATACGTGTTAAAAGCGAGAATTATTTCAGAAATCCCGTTGTCTTGGGAAAGAGCAAGGAAAAAGACATTAGTCTTAATGATGATCAGCAAGCCATAGTAGATGAGTTTGTGCATGATATAGATAATGATATACATAAGACCTATCTTATTCATGGGATCACAGGAAGCGGAAAGACGCTGACTTATATAAGTCTCATCAAAGAGGTCGTAAGCAGAAAGAAGCAGGTCATAGTCCTCATACCGGAGATAGCTCTCACCTATCAGACATTAAAAAGGTTCTATCACTATTTCGGAGAGCGAGTATCAGTATTGAATTCCACTATGTCGCCGGGAGAGAAATTCGATCAGTGCGAGAGAGCAAAAAAACGAGAGATAGATGTTATAATAGGACCCAGATCGGCACTGTTCACGCCGTTTAGTGATCTTGGTCTCATAGTTATAGATGAGGAGCATGAAAACACATATAAATCAGACAGCATGCCAAGATATCATGCAAGGGAAGTAGCAGGTAAGCTTGCACAGCTTACTGGGGCGAGTCTGGTACTTGGAAGCGCCACTCCAAGTGTAGAATCATATTTTAGGGCATTAAAGGGAGATTACAAGCTCTTTAGCATGACAAAGAGAGCCACAGGGGCTGTTCTGGCGCAGACCAAGATAGTGGATATGCGAAAAGAACTCCATGACGGCAATAAGTCGATATTTTCCAATGCGCTTAAAGACTCAATAGCAGACAGATTAAACAAGGGACAGCAGATCATGCTGTTTTTAAACAGACGAGGATATGCCGGTTTTGTATCCTGCAGAAGCTGCGGAGTGGTAATGAGATGTCCGCATTGCGATGTGTCGCTCTCAGAGCATCTTTCAAATGGCAGGCTTGTATGTCACTGCGGGAACGGAACAGATCGAAGAGGAAGTGCATAAGCTTTTCCCGGATGCCGTAACTGCAAGGATGGATGCTGATACTACCAGGCAAAAGGGCAGCATGGAAAAGATACTGGAGGCTTTTGCGGAGAAGAAGGCTGATATCCTTATAGGAACGCAGATGATAGTCAAAGGACATGACTTTGAAGATGTGACACTTGTTGGTATAATAGCAGCAGATATGTCGCTTGCGATAAATGACTATCGCGCGGGAGAGAGGACCTTCCAGCTTATCACTCAGGCTGCGGGAAGAGCAGGCAGGGGAGATAAGGCAGGTGAGACCATCATACAGACATATCAGCCTGAACACTATGCGATAGTACATGCTGCAGATCAGGACTACAAAGCCTTTTATGACGAGGAGATTTTATATCGTGAGCTTGGAGGTTATCCGCCAGCAAAGGAGATAGTCGGCATCCTTGTGACCAGCGAGGATAAAGCACTTGCGCAGACAACGTGTGAAAAGATGGCTGACTATATCAGAAAGACTGAAAATGAAGTTGAGGTCATGGGACCTGCAAAAGCCGGCATAGGCAGGATTAATGATATATACAGATTTATTTTCTATATAAAGAGTAATGATAAAAACATACTTATAAGATGCAAGAACAGACTGGAAGAGGGATTGAGCCTTTCAAGCAGGCTGCAGGTCTATTTTGATTTTAATCCGTTAAACCCGCTCTGATTCAGGCAAAGGAGAAGATTATGGCAATAAGAAACATAAGGATATTCGGAGATCCGGTACTCGAAAAGGTATGCAAGGAGGTAAAGGAGGTAACTCCCAGGACAAAAGAACTCATAGACGACATGTTTGAGACTATGTATGATGCAAACGGAGTCGGTCTTGCTGCCCCTCAGGTAGGGATATTAAAAAGGATCTGTGTTGTTGATGTTACATATGAGGATCCGATCGTTTTAATAAATCCGAAGATAATCGAAGCGAGCGGAGAACAGACAGGATCTGAAGGGTGTCTCAGCTATCCCGGCAAATGCGGTGACGTTACAAGAGCCGATTATGTCAAGGTTGAGTACTATGATGAAAACATGGAAAAACAGATTGTTGAGGGAACCGAGCTGCTTGCAAGAGCACTTCAGCACGAGATCGATCATCTTGACGGACATCTTTATACCGAAAAGGTTATAGGTGAAGTGAGAAACGTCGGCGAAGAAACAGACGAAAACTATGAGGAGAACGAGGAGTAATGCTATGCGTGTAGTTTTCATGGGAACTCCGGATTTTGCAAGAACCGCTCTTGAAGCGCTGATCAAAGCAGGACACAAGATCGTACTTGTCGTGACCCAGCCTGACAAGCCGAAAGGCAGAAGCGGCAAGCTTCAGATAAGCGATGTGAAGGACTGTGCGATAAAAAACGGTATTGAGGTATTTCAGCCGGAAAAAATAAAGGAAGAGAGCAGTGTTTCATTTCTTAAGTCTATAGATGCGGATATATATGTTGTTGCAGCATTCGGTCAGATAATATCCAAAGAGATACTTGATATACCAAGATACGGGTGTATCAACATTCATGCATCTTTATTGCCAAAGTACAGGGGAGCTGCTCCTATACAGCAGGCTATCCTTGACGGAGAAAAAGTGACCGGTGTTACCATTCAGCAGATGAACACAGGAGTGGATACAGGTGATATCCTTCTTCAGAGAGAGTATGCCATATCTGATGATGAAACAGGTGGAAGTCTGTTTGACAGACTCTCGATACTCGGAGCTGATCTTGTTATAGAGGCTCTCGATCTGATAGAAAAAGGAAAGATCATTCCAAGACCACAGGATGAGAGCAAGGCAACACACTGCGGCAAGATAAAAAAGGATATGGGACTGATAGACTGGTCCTGGTCTGCTGAAAAGATAGAACGCTATATAAGAGGATTGAATCCATGGCCAAGTGCCTATACATATATGGACGGCAGACAGTTAAAGATATGGAAAGCAGATGTTTCAGATGAAAAAGGTGAATGCGCAACAGTCTTAAAGGTAGATAAAAAGAGTATAACCATAGGATGTGGTGAAGGTTCTGTAAGAGTCCTTGAAGTACAGCTGGAAGGCAAGAAGAGGATGGAGATGAGCGCGTTTTTACTGGGAAACAGGATCTTAGAAGGTGATCGTATTGGATAGTAGTATCAATACAAGAGAAATCGTTCTGGATATGCTGATGGATGTGAACAGGAACAATACCTTCAGCCATATCCTCTTAAAAAAGGTACTTGATAAGTACAACTATATGCAGGAACATGAAAAAGCCTTTATCAAAAGGCTTTTTGAAGGTACTCTCGAGAGAGAGATCACGCTTGACCACGTGATCAATACGTATTCAAATACTCCGGTGGACAAGATGAAGCCTTTTATACGCAGTCTGATGAGGATGAGCGTATATCAGATACTGTACATGGACAGGGTTCCTGACTCAGCGGTCATAAACGAAGCCGTTAAGCTTGCAAAGAAAAGAAAATTCATTAATCTTGCCGGATTTGTAAACGGATGCCTAAGAAAGATAGCAAGCAGTAAGGATGAGTGTTTAAAGACAGACAGCATGATCATAAGATATGCTGCCAATGAGCTTATAATAGACAGCCTTGTTGAAGACTACGGCGAACAAAAGGCTGTACAGATCCTTGAACAGAGTCTTAAGGAAAGGCATCTTTGCGTAAGGATAAGAGAAGATCTTTTCAAGAGTGATATCGATGCCGTTTTGGATGAGTGGGATCAGAATGACATCGATTACAGAGCACTCGATCATCCTAAGTATGCATATATACTAAACAATACAGATGATCTAAGCAGGCTTGAATGCTTTAAAAACGGTCTATACACTGTCATGGATCCTTCCGGTATGGAGGTATGCGAGAATGCAAATATTAAACAGGGAGATCATGTGATAGATGTCTGCGCAGCACCGGGATCTAAGAGCCTTCATGCAACAAGCAAGGGTGCGATCGTAGATGCAAGAGATATATCGCTTCATAAGGTTTCAGTTATAGAAGAGAACATAAAAAGGCTTAATGCTAAAAATATCTCAGCTAAGGTATGGGATGCCACGGTTTATGATGAGTCATCAAAAGAAACGGCGGATGTTGTTATAGCCGACGTACCGTGCTCTGGGTTCGGGGTCATCGCAAGAAAGCCGGACATAAAGAAAAACGTTACCAAGGACAGTCTGGATTCCATTGTTCTGCTTCAAAAAAGTATTATTGATGTAGTATGGCAGTATGTGAAGAAAAACGGATATCTCATGTATTCAACCTGTACGCTCAGAAAGGCTGAAAACGAGGAGATGGTAGATTACATCGTTTCAAAGTATCCTTTTTGTGCCGAATATATCAAGACACAGTTTCCGGATGATGAACATGACGGATTTTTTATCGCGAGGTTAAAACGGATTGGTTGACATAAAATCACTTACCAAAGCAGAGCTCGAAGATGAATTTGCTTTAAAGGATCTTAAAAAGTTCAGGGCGGTTCAGGTATATGACTGGATGCATGTCAAGCTGGCAAGATCATTTGATGAGATGACTAATCTTTCAAAGGATCTCAGGGCAAGGCTCAATGAAGAGTATGAATATACATCACTAAAGATCGAGAGAGTCAAAGAATCTGCCATCGACGGCACGGCAAAGTTCTTGTTTGAACTCAGTGACGGTAACTTTGTTGAGAGCGTATTTATGCGCTACAAACACGGCAACAGCGTATGTATCTCATCACAGGTCGGCTGCAGGATGGGATGCCGTTTCTGCGCTTCGACTCTCGACGGACTTGTCAGGAGCCTAAAGCCCAGCGAGATGTTGGATCAGATATATGCCATATCACATCATATGGGAGAGAGGATATCAAACATAGTTGTGATGGGTATGGGAGAACCTCTCGACAACTTTGATAATCTTTTGAAGTTTATCGAACTGATAACAAACAGAGACGGACTCAATATAAGTGCGAGAAATATCACTGTATCAACCTGCGGGCTGGTAGAAAAGATAAGAGAGCTTGCGGATAAAAAACTCGCCATAACACTGGCGCTGTCACTGCATGCAGCAAGTGATGAGCAAAGAAGAAAGCTGATGCCTGTGGCAAACAGATACTCTATAGAGGAACTGATGCAGGCATGCTCTTACTATTTTGAGACAACAGGCAGACGAATAAGTTTTGAATACAGTCTGGTTTCAGGTGTAAATGATACTATAGAAGATGCAGTAAGACTGTCTGTACTGGCAAAAAGAGTTTCTGCACATATCAATCTCATACCTGTCAATCCTATCAAAGAGCGTGATTACAGGCGCGGGAGCAGAGATGAGATCCTTGCATTTAAAAATAAACTTGAAAAAAATGGAATAAATGTTACTATAAGAAGGGAAATGGGACAGGACATTGACGGAGCCTGTGGACAATTAAGAAGACGTAAGCTTACTGAAGAATAGGTTTTTCGGTAGACTTACTTTTGTTGCGTCTTTATATCGGGAAACGGTAAAAACATGTTAAAGACATTTTCAATCACTGACATCGGAAAGAGAAGAAAACTTAATCAGGACTACGTTTATACATCAGAGATGCCTGTAGGACATCTTGCTAATCTGTTTCTTGTAGCAGACGGTATGGGCGGTCATAATGCAGGCGATTATGCATCAAGATATACTATCGAGACTATCGTAGACGAGATCAGCAAATCAAATGATGAATCACCTGTATTTGTTCTTGAAAAAGCCATCAAGAGAGCTAACAGCCTGATAAGACAGAAATCCGAAGAAGAGACGGAACTTAACGGTATGGGAACGACAGTTGTTGCCGCTACGATAGAAGGAAACAAGCTATGCGTGGCAAATGTCGGCGACAGCAGACTGTACATAATAAATAACAGAGAGATAAGACAGATCACAAGAGATCATTCTCTTGTGGAGGAGATGGTCAGGATGGGCGGTCTCAAGAGAGAGATGGCAAGAAATCATCCCGACAAGAATATCATCACGAGGGCTATAGGTGCGCTCGATGATGTTGACGTTGATTTTTTTGAAGTAAGACTCAACAAAGGCGATACGATCCTTATGTGCTCAGACGGACTCAGCAACATGATCGAGGACGAAGAGATAAGAATGATCATGCAGGGGCAGAGAGATATCGTAGAGAAAGCTGAGAGTCTTGTTAAGGCTGCTAACAACAACGGAGGCAAGGACAACATCGCTGTTGTTCTGGTTGAGCCCTTCGCGGATGAGGAAGATAGATGATTAAGATCGGTATGACTTTGGGTGATCGTTACGAGATCCTCGAGAAGATAGGCACCGGCGGAATGTCGGATGTATATAAAGCAAAAGACGGTAAGCTTAACCGTTTTGTAGCCGTAAAGGTTCTCAAGCAGGAATTTGCCGAGAACGCTAATTTTGTGTCCAAGTTTAAGACTGAGGCACAGGCTGCAGCCGGCATGATGCATCCTAACATCGTTAATGTATATGATGTTGGTGAAGAGGGCGGTACTCATTATATCGTCATGGAGCTTGTTGAGGGCATTACACTCAAGAAGTATATTGAAAAGAAATCCAGACTCTCTATAAAAGAGACTATAAGTATAGCTATCCAGGTATCTATGGGTATCGAGGCGGCGCATAACAACCATATCATTCACAGAGATATAAAGCCGCAGAATATCATGATATCAAAGGAAGGCAAGGTAAAGGTTACTGATTTCGGTATTGCAAAGGCTGTAAGTTCCAATACCATAACCAGCAACGTTATGGGATCTGTACACTATACATCGCCTGAACAGGCAAGAGGCGGATTCTCCGATGAAAAGAGTGATATCTACAGCCTGGGTATCACTATGTTTGAGATGCTCACAGGACGTGTTCCGTTTAACGGGGAAACAACCGTTGCTATAGCTATCAAGCATATACAGGAGCCTATGCCATCGCCAAGAGAGTATGTTGCTGAGATACCGATAAGTGTTGAACAGATCGTATTCAAGTGTACGCAGAAGAGCCCTGACAGAAGATATCAGAGCATGTCTGAACTTATAGCAGATTTAAAGAGATCTCTAATGAAGCCTGATGAGGACTTCGTAAAGATATCAGATCCTGATGAGGATGCAGCTACCAAGATGGTAACAGAGGCTGATATGCGTCAGATAAAGAGCAAGACCGAGAGGATAGCTGTTGATGACATACGCATGCGTACCGGAGATGACGGTATGGATGCCCCGGCAAGAAGACCCAAGAATTCATCAAAAGCAAGGAATGCTAAAGCATCCAAGTCAAAGCCTTCTAAGAATGCCAGAAATACTTCCAAGCAGCAACCGGCAAAGAAGAGAAGAACGGAGAATGTAAAACCCGAAAAGAGAAGGGCTAATAAAGCTCCTGCAAGAGAGAGCGCTCCCGATGATGAGTTTATGGAGAAGCTCACAACGGTACTAGCCATTGTGGCAGCTCTTATCATAGGCATCCTTATTATCTTCTTCGTTGGAAGACATTTTGGACTGTTTGAGTTTACAACCAGTGATAATGATATCACGGACCAGATAGAAGACCTTGCGGTTGTGACAGAAGAACCAACTCCGCAGACAGACGGTGATATAAATGACGGAAAGATCGAAGTTCCGAATGTCATAAACATGTCTTATGCAGAAGCGGTTGCCACACTTAACAAGAAAGGCTTCAAGCAGATAGAGAAGGTACAGATGTCTTCAAGTACCGTTAACAAAGGCAACGTAGCAGAACAGACTCCGGCAGCGGGAGAGAGAGCCGACAAGGAGGATACGATCGTCCTTGCAGTGAGCACAGGTGCCGAGATCGTACAGGTAAAGGTTCCCAATGTCATCGGTCTTTCTGAGATGGATGCAACAGCAGTGCTTGTTGAACACGGACTACAGGTCGGAGCAGTAACAGAGGCAAATGACCCTGATACGAATCTGATCGACAAGGTCTGCTATCAGTCATATGCAGCTGAAGTTACTGTAGAGAGCGGGACAAAGGTCGATCTTCGTATATCCACAGGTACAGGAGAGAAAGTATATTTCTATGTCGGGAATATCGAAAGTCCTGGAAGCGAAGACAGCGAATACGCACCGGGAAGCGAAGCGACGGTCATTCTGTCAACGCTTGAAGGAACAGAGCTAAAGAGAGAGACTGTAACATCCTTCCCCGTATCAATGAACATCACAGGGATAACAGGAAGCGGTGACGGAGTCATAACCATCATTTACAATGTTACGATACCGGGTACGACAACAACTGATGCTGACGGTAATGTAACGACCTCGGAAGCAACAACTGAAGAGAGAACGGTAAGAAGGTCGGTTAAGTTCTCAGAGGAATAGGAAACAGATTTGCAGGGAAAGATAATAAAGGGAATCGCAGGATTCTACTATGTTCACAATGGTGAACACATATATGAGTGCAAGGCAAAGGGAGTATTTCGCAAGGATAACATGAAGCCTCTTGTCGGTGACGACTGTATCATAGAAGTCATAGATGAAGAAAAGAAACTTGGAAACATAAGCGAGATACTGGATAGAAAAAACAGCCTTATACGTCCAAATGTGGCTAATGTCGATCAGGCATTAGTCATATTTGCATTAGTGAAGCCTGA